>NZ_JBNNOB010000158.1:0-7396 GCF_050274375.1 Sphingomonas sp. NPDC019816 | reverse complement strand
CCGCCCTCGCGACCGGTGACACCCCTCCACCAGCTTCGCTGGTCCCCCTCCCCTTTCAGGGGAGGAATGGTATGAGACGAGTGGACGTCCCATAGCCTCGCCAACCTAAATAACTACCTCCGTTCGCACTGAGCGAAGTCGAAGTGCACGCCCTGCCCTCGCCTCCTGACCACCCTCGAAAAGCCGCTTGGGTCAGTCGGATTCCCTTGGCCTTCGACTTCGCTCAGGCTGAACGGAGGTTGGGGAAGATCGTCCGGTCTTGCCGCACAGCCCGCAAAACCTCTGCGCCCTCCGCGCCTCTGCGCGAACCAAAAATGAAAACCCCCGGCGGCCCATCGGACCACCAGGGGTTTCGAAAGCATCGAGCCATCCGGCGGGCTCACACCCCCGAGTCGCTGCGCCTCACTTCGGGGCCAGCACCATCAGCATCTGGCGACCTTCCATGCGCGGATAGGCTTCGACCTTGGCGACCTCGGCCACCTGCTCGGCGACGCGCTGGAGCACGTTCATGCCAAGCTGGCCGTGGCTCAGCTCGCGGCCGCGGAAGCGCATGGTGACCTTCACCTTGTCGCCCTCGCCGATGAACTCGACCACCTTCTTCATCTTGGTGTCGTAGTCATGGTCGTCGATGTTCGGACGCATCTTGATCTCCTTGATCTCCTGCGTCTTCTGCGACTTGCGGGCGAGGTTCGCCTTCTTCTGCGCCTCGTACTTATACTTGCCGACGTCGAGGAACTTGGCGACGGGCGGGTCCGCGTTGGGCGACACCTCGACCAGGTCGAGGCCGAGCTCCTGGGCCTGGGCCATCGCCTCGCGCGTGTACATCACGCCGAGATTCTCGCCCTCATGGTCGATCACGCGAACCTTGGGGCTTTGAATCCACTCGTTGAACCGAGGACCATTCATCGGCGGCGCCTGCATCGGACGGCGCATCATGGGAGGACGTATGGGTATTTCTCCTGTGGCAATTACGATTTCAATATAAGCGATCGGGGGCAAATTTGAAAGGGCGAGACAAACGCCCCGCCCTTTCCTCTATTTGCCGCTGATTCAGTGCGCAGATCGGGCGGGGTCGCTTCTTCGCGCAGCTACCACTGCTCCGGTACGTTTTCGGGTGCGACGCGCAGATCGGGCGGAGTCGCTTCCTCGCGCAGCATGGCGATGGCGTCGTCCAGCGTCATGATCTCCTGCGCCTGGCTGCCCAGACGGCGGACGGCGACCTTGCCCTCCTCGGCCTCGCGCTTGCCGACGACCAGCAGCACGGGGACCTTGGCGACCGAGTGTTCGCGCACTTTGTAGTTGATCTTCTCGTTGCGCAGATCGGTCTCGACCCGGATGCCCGCCGCCGCCAGCTTGGCCGCCGCCTCTTCCGCGTATCCGTCCGCATCCGACACGATGGTCGCGACCACCGCCTGCACCGGTGCCAGCCAGACGGGGAAGCGGCCCGCATAATGCTCGATCAGGATGCCGATGAACCGCTCATAGGAGCCGAAGATCGCGCGGTGGAGCATGATCGGGCGGTGCCGCTCGCCATCCTCGCCAATGTACGACGCGTCGAGCCGTTCGGGAAGCACGCGGTCCGACTGGATGGTGCCGACCTGCCAGGTGCGGCCGATCGCGTCGGTCAGATGCCATTCCAGCTTGGGCGCATAGAAAGCCCCCTCGCCCGGCAGCTCTTCCCAGCCATATTGCTCGGTCGCCAACCCCGCCCGCACGACCGCGTCGCGCAGCTCGGTCTCGGCCATGTCCCACATCTCTTCGGTGCCGAAGCGCTTTTCGGGGCGCAGCGCCAGCTTGATCGAATAGGTGAAGCCGAAATCCTTATAGATCCGGTCCGCCAGTTCGCAGAAAGCGCGGACTTCCTCGACGATCTGGTCCTCGCGGCAGAAGATATGCGCGTCGTCCTGGGTGAACTGGCGCACGCGCATCAGGCCGTGCAGCGCGCCGTGCGGCTCGTTGCGGTGGCAGCATCCATTCTCGTAGAAACGCAGCGGCAGGTCGCGATAGGACTTGATCCCCTGACGGAAGATCAGGACGTGCGCCGGGCAGTTCATCGGCTTCAGCGCCATCCACTGCGCATCGTCCGACACCAGCGGGCCTTCGTCCTCGACATTGGGCACCTCGTCGGGGATTACGAACATGTTTTCGCGATACTTGCCCCAATGGCCCGACTGCTCCCACTGGCGCGCGTCCATCACCTGCGGGGTCTTCACCTCGCGGTAACCGGTCGCGTCGATCGCGCGGCGCATATAGGCCTCCAGCTCGCGCCAGATGCGATAGCCCTTGGGGTGCCAGAAGACCGAGCCATGCGCCTCCTGCTGGAGGTGGAACAGGTCCATCTCATTGCCCAGCTTGCGGTGGTCGCGCTTGGCGGCTTCCTCCAGGCGGGTCAGATGCTCGGCCAGCTGCTTCTTGTTCAGCCAGCCGGTGCCGTAGATGCGGCTGAGCATCGCGTTCTTCTGGTCGCCGCGCCAATAGGCGCCCGACACGCGGGTCAGCTTGAAGGCGTTGGGGTCCAGCTTGCCGGTCGAGGCGAGGTGCGGACCCCGGCACATGTCGAGCCAGGCGTCCTCGCCCTTGCCCGCGCGATAGACGGTTAGTTCCTCAGTCTCGGGCAGTTCGGCGGCCCATTCGGCCTTGAAGCTCTCGCCCTGCGCCTTCCAGCGCTCGATCAACTGCTCGCGGGTCCAGACTTCGCGGATCAGCGGCTCGTCCTTGGCGATGATCTTGCGCATCTCGGCTTCGATCGCGGGCAGGTCCTCCTCGGTGAAGGGCCGGTCCTTGGGCGCGAAATCGTAATAGAAGCCGTCATCGGTCGCCGGGCCGAAAGTGATCTGCGTGCCGGGGAACAGCGCCTGCACCGCCTCGGCCAGCACATGCGCATAGTCGTGGCGCGCGAGTTCGAGCGCGTCGGCCTCGTCCTTCGTGGTCACCAGGGCGAGCGCGGAGTCGCCCTCGAACGGGCGCATGATGTCGCGCAGCTCACCATCGACGCGCGCGGCGATGGCGGCCTTGGCCAAGCCCGGACCGATCGCGGCGGCGATGTCCGCGGGGGTAGTTCCGGGCGCGACCTCACGGACGGAACCGTCGGGCAGCGTGATACGGAACATCGCGGACATGGAACAACTCTCTTCGATAGATGCGGATACAGCACGGGCGGTCCGCCCGGCGGCCGCTATATAGGCAAGAATGTCCGCGAGGTATACGGCCTGACTTCGGGAAGCGGGCGGCAATGCCATGACGCCCTTCTTCCCTCCGTCATCGGCGTCGCGACGCCCTGCGTACCGGGTCTTCCCCTATTGATCGATCGCGTAGACCACCGTCACATTGACGTTGGTGCGGATCGGCGCCGGTGACAGGTCGATCTGGATCGGCGGGGCAGCGGGCGGCGGCGGCGGCGGGGGCGTGACCCTGGCCCGCGCACCGGTGACGACGATCGCCATGTCGCGGTTGGTGCCATCGTCGACGCGGAGCAGCCGCCCGAGCCGGGCGCCGGAGCCCTCCGCAATCAATTGCGCCTGCGCCTTGGCGCTGGCCAGCGCGGTGCGCATCGCCTGCTGGCGGGCCGGCCGGTCGTCGCTCAGCCAATAGCCGCGCACGCCGACCTGCAATCCCCCGAGCCGCCCGATCAGCCCCGCCAGCGTTCCCGCATCGGCGATGCGCGGCGTATCGATCGACACCGGCATGGTCACGACATAGCCCAGGATCGCGCACGGCCCCGTGGACAGCTGCGCCTGACCATATCCATCCCGGTTGCATTCGCGCGAGCGGACCGGCGCGATGTCGAAGTCGGAGGCATGAAGCTCCATATCACCGCGCAACAGCCCCTCCGCACCGGTACGGATGGCCTTGGCGCTGTCCCGCGCCTTGGCCGTCGCCTCGTCGGACGTCGTGCCCTCCCCGCGCACCTGATAGGCCACGGTGACGCGATCGGGCGAGGTCTTGGCGATGCCCGTCGCCGTCACTTGTATCTGCGGCGGCGGCACCGTCTGCGCCAATGCGCCCGTCGCGGACAGACCAAGCAATATGGCGAATAACGGCTTACTCATGGCCTTCCTTCTCCCCTCACGCGATCCCGAACGGCACCAGATGATTGTCCTGCGTATGCCCGATCCGCGCACGGCCCAGATAGGGCACCCCCATCTCGCCACACCAGCGCTGGATCATATATTCCAGCGTCTCGCCCCATTCGGGTTCGTTGGGCTGTACATTGCTGACCGCGCCCAGCCGCACGCCGGCGACGCCCTTCAACTGCGTGGCATTCGCCATGGTGAACAGCATCCGGTCGACCGCGTACAGATGCTCCGACACTTCCTCGATGATCAGGACATGGTCGGTCAGGTCGGGGAGCCAGGGCGTGCCGATCAGCGCGGCCAGGATCGACAGGTTGAACGCCGCCGCCGGGCGGCCGTCCAGCCCCGGCTCCAGCCCCTGCCGGTCGCCGCTGACCAACCAGCCGAGCGCGCGCGCCACGGTCGCGTCGCCATGCTGACGCCGGATGTCGCTTGCCATCGGGCCATGCACCGGCCGTCCGATCCGCCGGGCGTATAGTGCCGCCAGCACGAAGCCGAGGTCGGAATAGCCGATATAGGTCTTATGCCCTGCCGCCGCGTTGAGGTTCGGAATCACCCGCGACAATATGCGGTTGGACCCGTATCCGCCGCGCAGGAACCAGATCGCGTCGATGCCCGGATCGTTGGCGAATTCCAGAAAGGCCGAAGCGCGGCGTTCGTCGGACCCTGCGAAATGGCCGTCCTGTTCATAGCATTGCGGATGGAAGATCAGGTCGACATCCGGGTAGGCGATCGCAGCGAAGGCGCTGACCGGAGCCTCGGCGGCGGGATTGCCGATGCTGGAAGGGGCAAGGATTCCGATCTTCATGTCAGCGCGTTCCTCACCTTGACCACCCGGCCGGGCATTGCCCCGCGCCGTCAACTCGCCGATAGCGTGGGGCCATGACCAACGGCAATTCCTGTTTTCTGGTGGGCATCGGCGGATCGGGGATGATGCCGCTCGCCATGATCCTGCGCGCACGCGGATGGACGGTTTCGGGTTCGGACCGGGGCCTCGACCAGGGCCGCGTCGCCGCCAAGTTCGATGCGTTGCGCAACGCCGGCATCGCGCTTTACCCGCAGGACGGATCGGGCGTGACCTCGGCCGACCAGCTCGTCATCGCCTCGGCCGCCGTCGAGGAGACAGTGCCCGACATCGTCGCGGCCAACCGGCTGGGCTGCCCGCGCGCCAGCCGTGCGCAGATGCTGGCCAGCCTGTTCAACGACAGCACCCTGCCGATCGGCGTGGCGGGGACCAGCGGCAAGTCGACCGTCACCGGCATGATCGCCTTCATCCTGCACCAGACGGGGCGCGATCCGACCGCGATGAACGGCGCGGTGATGAAGGACTTCATCTCGCCCGACAGCCCCTTCGCCAGCGCACTGGTCGGCGGCGGCGACGCATTCGTCAGCGAGGTGGACGAAAGCGACGGTTCCATCGCGCTTTACAACCCGGCGATCGCGGTGCTGAACAATGTCAGCCTGGACCACAAGTCGCTGGAGGAATTGCGCGACCTGTTCGGTCGGTTTGCCGCCCGCGCGCGTCATGTGGTCGCCAATGCCGGCGATGCCGAGACGGCGGCGCTGCTGGCCGACATCCCCAACCTCACCACCTTCGCGGTGGAGGGGGCCGCCGATCTGGTCGCCGAGGCGCTGAAGCCCGAACCCTTCGCCATCGCGTTTGATCTGGTGACCGGGGGCGCCGGCTATCATGTCCGCCTGACGGTGCCGGGCCGCCACAATGTCTCCAACGCGCTGGCCGCGATCGGTGCGAGCGTGGCGGCGGGCGTCCCCCTGATCGACGCGATCCGCGCGGTCGAACGCTTCACCGGCCTCAAACGCCGGTTCGAGAAGGTCGGCGAGGCGAAGGGCGTCACCGTCATCGACGATTTCGGCCACAACCCCGACAAGATCGCCGCCACGCTCGACACGCTCCACGCCTTTCCGGGTCGATTGCTGATCCTGTTCCAGCCGCACGGCTATGGCCCCCTGAAGGTCATGCAGACCGAGCTGGTCGACAGCATCGCGCAGCGGATGCGGGATGGCGACGTGTTCGTCCTGCCCGACCCGGCCTATTTCGGCGGCACTGTCGCGCGCGAGGTGACCAGCGCTGACATCGTCGCCGATCTGCGCGCACGCGGCCTTGACGCCCGCCACATCGCCGACCGCGCCGAGGCGGCGGCGACACTGGTGGCCGAAGCGCGGGCAGGCGACCGGATCGTGGTGATGGGCGCGCGCGACGACACGCTCGGCCTGCTGGCGCAAGACATGGTGGAGCAGCTGGCCGCCAAGTAAAGGACGCTTGACGTAAAGCGAACTTTCCATGTAAACCCCCCTTTACACATGAGGGAGGTTCGTCATGCCCATGCAGCCCGAAATGAAGCGCTATACCCGCCGCCTGTTTGCGACGATGACGCTGTACGCCATCGCCTTGACGGGGGCCAATCTGTGGTTCCGCCATGCGCCGCCTTCGGGATTGCTCGCCTATTTCGTGGCGATCCTGCCCGCACTCCCGATCATGGGCGTATTCGTCGTCATCGGACGGCTGATGATGGAGATGCGCGACGAATATATCCGCATGCAGTTCGTGCGGCATTCCCTGATCGCCACCGGCATCACGCTGTCGTTCACGACCGCATGGGGATTTTTGGAAGGCTTCGGATTGGTCGCCCATATGCAGGGCTATTGGGCCGCCACCTTGTGGTTCAGCGGATTGGGGTTCTGCGTGATGGCCAACGCCATCCGCGAACATTGGCGGGCGCGGGCGTGAACAACCATCTGCGCAGCTTGCGCGCCGATCGCGGTTGGAGCCAGCAGGACCTGGCCGGGCGGCTGGAGGTCAGCCGCCAGAGCGTCAACGCGATCGAGACGGGGCGCTACGATCCCTCGCTCCCCCTCGCCTTCAAGATCGCCGAGTTGTTCGGCTGCGCGATCGAGGACATTTTCGTCAGCCCGTCCAAAGGCTGATTTGGCCACCCCCCACCGTCATGATAGGATCGATTCGAACGGCCATAGGAGGACGCCCGTCATGTTCCGTCGCCTGTTTACCGAGCATCCCGAAAGCGTCGGAGAGAGCTATGTCGAGCATTTCGACGTCGCGGCGCGGTTCGGCGTAATCATGATCGCCGGGGGCGTCGGCGCGCTGGTTCATGCCGTCGTACCGGGACTATGCACCACGACCGGCAGCGACACGGTGGCGCGGCTTCACGCCGAGATGGTAGCCAAACGGCGAAGAAAGCAGGCGGCGCAGAGCCAGGCGAAGACCGTCGAATATGTGATCTGAGCGGGTGCTGGTCGCTGAGTTTATCCCCTTAACGTCGTTCAGCCTGAGCGCAGTCGAAGGC
>NZ_JBNNOB010000157.1:0-7401 GCF_050274375.1 Sphingomonas sp. NPDC019816 | reverse complement strand
GGCGGTTTCCGTGGCGGCGGCGGTGGCGGCTTCGGCGGCGGTCGTGGCGGCGGCGGCATGCCCCCCCAGGTCGTCGGCGAAGGCACCGGCGTCGTGAAGTTCTTCAACGCGCAGAAGGGCTTCGGCTTCGTCGTGCGCGATGACGGCGGCGAAGACGTGTTCGTGCACATCTCGGCCGTCGAGCAGGCGGGCCTGACCGGTCTGGCCGAGGGTCAGCCGCTCGGCTTCACCCTGGTCGATCGCGGTGGCCGCATCTCGGCGACCGAACTGAAGATCGAGGGCGAGCCGCTCCCGGTCCAGGATCGCGCGCCCCGCGAACCGCGTGAAGGCGGCTTCGGCGGCGATCGTGACCGTGGCCCGCGCGGTGGCGCGGCCGGTGGTTTCGGTGGCGGCCCGCAGCGTCAGCTGACCGGTGAGAAGGCGACCGGCACGGTCAAGTTTTTCAACGCGATGAAGGGCTTCGGCTTCATTCAGCGCGACGACGGACAGCCCGACGCGTTCGTCCACATCTCGGCCGTCGAGCGCGCCGGCATGGGCTCGCTGAACGAAGGCGATCGTCTGCAGTTCGAGATCGAAGTCGATCGTCGCGGCAAGTATGCGGCCGTGAACCTGCAGAACGAGGGCTGATCCCCTCGGCTGAATAAGCCTCCCTTTTCGGGCGACAGGGCCCGGCGTCGCATCGCTGCGACGCCGGGCCTTTTCGTTTGGGAGCCTGATGACGTCACCCGGACCGCCCGTAAAAAAGGGGGCGCTTGCCAGTCCAACTCGCCGGGAGGATAGGGCTTGGGCGCAATCCCGTGACATCATGCGCTACCCCGCCGCGTTGATAGGGGCGTGCTCGCCCGCGCCAGTCATTCGCCGATTGGCTCGACCGGAAGCCGCGTGCCGGTATCCAGCGATGGGCGATGAACCATCGCGCCCCCGCCGCGTACCCTGTTCGGACTACAAACGAACGGACCGCCCGATGTCTCGCCAAACCTTGCCGCCCCCTGTCCGCCTGCTCGGCCCTGCCGGTATCGTCCCGCAGGCGATCTGCGTCGCCATCGCGCTTTTCCTGCCTGAATATCGATTCGTGGCGGGGATGGCCGGCGGGCTCTATGCCGCGCTGATCCTGTCCTTCCTCGGCGGACTGTGGTGGATCGAGGCGCTGATTCGCGGCGACCGGCGCACCACTCCCTATGTTGTCGCGGTGTTGCCCAGCCTGATCGCCTGGGCCGCGTGGCTGGCGCCGCTCGCGGGGCTGACCGGCATGGCGGGATCATTGCTGGTGCTGGGCCTCGTCATCCTGATCTCGCCGATCGCGGACAGGAGCATCGGCCGGCTGGCGAGCGATATGCCCGGATGGTGGCGACTGCGCTGGGGATTGTCGATCGGGCTGGGCGGGCTGACCCTGCTGCTGGGCGTGCTTTTGGCTTAGGCTGGGCGGCTTGCCCTGTCAGTCTTGCCTCTGTACTGATCGGTACAACAGCAAGCGCCATGGAGAAGCATGATGCGTCCGCCACTCCCGCCGTTCACCACGCAAAGCGCCGTGCAAAAGGTGCGCGCCGCCGAGGATGCCTGGAACAGCCGCGATCCCGAACGGGTGGTGCAGGCCTATACGCTCGACTGCGCATGGCGGAACCGGGCACAGTTCGTCACCGGCCATGGCGAGATCGTCGATTTCCTGCGCGCCAAATGGACGCGTGAGCTGGAATATCGGCTGATCAAGGAATTATGGGCGCAGGAGGGCACCCGGATCGCGGTGCGCTTCGCCTATGAATGGCATGACGATAGCGGCCAATGGTATCGATCCTATGGCAATGAGAATTGGGATTTCGCCGAGGACGGCCGCATGGCGCGCCGGATCGCGTCGATCAACGACCTGCCGATCCCGGAGGAGGCGCGGCTGTTCCAATGGCCGTTGGGCACGCGTCCCGCCGATCATCCGTCGCTGAGCGACCTGGGGCTGTAACGCCATGGCGCGGATCGTCGCCGAGCGGGCGGACACGCTGCCGGGCCTCATCGAGGCGTTTCGCGAGCATGGCTATGCCGGGGCCAGCCTGTCGACGATCGGCGCGGCGACGGGGCTGGGGCGGGGGAGCCTCTATCACTTCTTCCCCGGCGGAAAGCGCGAGATGGCTGAGGCCGTGTTGGCCGACATCGCCGCCTGGTTCGAGACATCGGTCTTCACGCCGCTGGCCGACGCGGAGGACCCGCGCGCCGGTATCGAGGCGATGATGGTCGCGATCGACCGCTATTTCCAGTCGGGACGCCGGGCGTGCCTGATGGGCGCCTGGGGACTGGGAGCGACGCGCGATCCCTTCGCCGAGGCGATTACCGACTATTTCCAGCGCTGGATCGCCGCGCTTCAGGCCGCGCTGATGCGGGGCGGGGTGGCGGCGGATCATGCGCTGACGCTGGCGCAGGATGTGGTCGGCGGTATCCAGGGCGCGATCACCCTGTCGCGCGCACTCGACGATCCGGGGCTGTTCCGCGCGACGCTTGGGCGGCTGACGGCGCGGCTCTACACCGCGCTCGCCAGCGCCGGGTGAGGCGGGGGCGGCCAGCGCCCCCACCCATTCAGATCGCAGCCAGCGCCTGTTCGCAGTCGGCGATCAGGTCGTCGGCATCCTCGACGCCGATCGAGATGCGCACCAGATTGTCGGTGATGCCCAACGCCGCCTTGCGTTCGTCGGGGACCGACAGATGCGTCATCGCGCCCGGATGGCTGGCCAGCGTCTCGGTCCCGCCCAGGCTGACCGCCAGCTTGGCGATGCGAAGCGCGTCGAGGAAGCGGAAGGATTCCGCCTCGCCGCCCTTGAGGTACAGCGAGAAGGTCGAACCGCCGCCGGTGCAGTGGCGGCGATAGATGTCGGCCTGCCGCTCCAGGCCCGGCGTGCCTTCGAGAAAGCCGAGATAGCCGACCCGCTCGACCTTGGGGTGATCGCGTAAGTAAGCGCAGACCTTGGCGGCATTCTCGCCCGCCCGGCTCATCCGCAACTCCAGCGTCTCCAGCGAGCGGAGCAGCATCCAGGCGGTGTTGGGGTCGCAGATGGTGCCGATGGTGTTGCGCATCGAGCGGATGGTGGCGATGTGCGCCTTCGACCCCAGCACGCCGCCAGCGACCAGATCGGAATGACCGCCGGCATATTTGGTCAGCGAATAGACGACGAGGTCGGCACCATGCTTGAGCGGCCGCTGCCAGAGCGGACCGAGAAAGGTGTTGTCGATCGCGATCGGTGGCTTTTCGCCCGCATCGGCAAAGGCCGCGTCACGCGCCGCCGCCACGGCTTCGATGTCGACCAGCGCGTTGGTCGGGTTGGCGGGGCTTTCCAGATAGATCATGGCGACCCGGCCGAGCGCGGCGGCCTTGGCAAGCACCGCATCGATCTCCTCGCGGGTGGCGCCGGCGGGGAAGTCGAGCCACTGGACCCCGAACCGGCCCAGGATGCGGCCGATCAGCGTCTCGGTCGCGGCATAGAGCGGGCCGGAATGGACGATCACGTCACCCGGCTGGACCATCGACAGGAACAGGGTGGCGATCGCCGCCATGCCGCTGGAAAAGGTCAGCGCATCCTCCGCCTCGTCCCAGATGGCCAGGCGATCTTCCAGGATTTCCTGGTTCGGCCCGTTGAAGCGCGAATAGACCAGCCCGTCCGCGCCGCCGGGGCGCTTGCCCGTCACGCCCTCGAAATGGCGCTTGCCGGCGGCGGCGTTGGGGAAGACGAAGGTCGAGGTCAGGAAGATCGGCGGCTTCAGCGAGCCTTCGGACAGGACCGGATCGAAGCCGTGGCCCATCATCAGCGTCGATGGCTTCAGCTTGCGGTCGCCGATGGTCGTCGCATCGCTCTTGCGGTCGGCCTTGGCGGGGTCTTTGGGCGGGACACCGGTCAGATCGGATTCGGTCGGCATGTCGGTCTCCTTGCGAACGGATGCCGCTGTATCGGCGGCCATGTCCCGAGGATAACGCGACAAATGGCTTTGGCGATACTCAGCCCAGGCCGATCAGCGAAATCTGGCGGCCATAGGAGGGTTCGCCGCGATGGGTGGCGCGGCGGAAGCTGAAGAAGCGATCCTCATGCGCATAGGTATCCTCGCCCAGCACGGCGACGCGGGTGATCCCGGCGGCGGCGAGGCGGTGGGCGACATAGGCCTCCAGATCGAACTGATAATGGTCCGCACGGGTGCCGTCTGCGAAGAAGCGTTCATTATCGGGATCGGCCTCGGCGAAGCGGCGCAGAAAGCCGGCATCGACCTCATAGCTGGCGCGCGCAATGCACGGGCCGATCGCGGCGGCGATCCGGTCGCGCCGTGCGCCCAGCGCTTCCATCGCCAGCAGCGTAGCGTCGGTGATCCCGCCCAGCGCGCCCTTCCACCCGGCATGGGCCGCGCCGACGACGCCGGCGTGAGGATCGGCGAACAGCACCGGCGCGCAATCGGCGGTCAGGATGCCGAGCAACAGGCCCGGCCGGTCGGTGACCAGTGCGTCGCCATGCGGGCGGACATCGTCCTCCGGCGGGGTCAGGATCGTCACCGCCTCGGCCGAGTGGATCTGATAACAGGTGATCAGCCGTGCACCGGGCAGCACCGCGTCGCGCGCGCGGCGGCGATTCTCGGCGACCGCATCGGCGTCATCCTCCGAACCCAGGCCGACATTCAGCCCGCCATGAATACCCGCCGACACGCCGCCGCGCCGCCCGAGAAAGCCGTGGGCTACATCGCCGAGCAGCGGCGTGCGAAGCGCTTCGATGGTCATAGCGACAGCCTCATGATCCGGTCCTCGTCGATCGTGTCGCCGACGGGAAAGTCGTAGCGACCGACATCGACGAAGCCGTAGCGGGCGTAAAAGGCCTTGGCGCGGTGATTGTCGACATAGACCGACAGGATCAGGTCGCTGGCACCGCGTGCCCGCGCGGTGGCGATGGCCCAGTCCATCAGCGCCGGACCGACGCCTTCGCCCAGATGGCGCGACAGCACATAGAGCTGGTAGAGTTCGACCGCCGTTTCGGGCCAGGTGCCGGGAAAGCCGACGGGGCCGATCTTGGCATAGCCGATGATCGCCGCGTCATCGGTGGCCAGGCGGATGGCGAAATCGGGGTCGCCGATTTGGGCAGGCAGACCTTCGGGGCCGAAGGCTTCGTCCAGAAATGCATTCAGGTCGGCGGGCGGATAGAGATGGCCGAACGTCTCGGTGAAGGACGCGCGCGCCATCGCGGCCAGCGCCTCGCCATCACCGGGCATGGCGTCACGATAGGCGATCATTCGCCATACCCCGCCGGCACCGGCCAGTCGGGCCGCGCCACCGCCAGCGCGCGAAACAGCGTACCCATGTCCTGCATCAACCGGTTGCGGTCGGCGAGCAGCGCGTCGGCCCGGTCGGGATGCGCGCGGGCGAGGCTGGCGGTGCGCTGGTCGATGCCAAGCGCGCCGAGCAGATCGCGCTGCGTCACCGGGCCGAAGGCGGCGAGGCCCGAGCCTTGCGCGGCGGCGGCCAGCGTCGTGAAGTCGACATGCGCGCTCAGATCCTGTTCGCCCGGCCGGTCGAAGGGATTGGCGAACGCATGGCCGCGCACCGCCTGGAGCGTGTCGGCGATGGCGGGGCCTTCATAGCCGTAATCGACGATCAGCGCGGCCCCGCCCTGCGCTGTGATCCGCGCGGCAAGCTGGCGCATCACCGCGACGCTGGCGGGGGATACTTCGATGACGGACCCGGCCTCGGCTTCGCGCAGGGGTTCGGGGATGATCTCGGGCGGCACCGGCGGGCCGGCGATCGGCAGGAACAGCAGGTCCTGCGCCGCGACCAATCGCTCATGCCAGCCCTCACCGCGGCGGACGAGCTGGCGGATGGGCAGCGCATCGAAGAACTCGTTGGCGACGACGATCAGCGGGCGGTCGGTGGGCAGCGTCTCGACCGTGTCGTGCCAGATGGCGTCGGCCACCCGCTCGGCCTGGGCGGTGCGCAGCGTCGCGCTGGTCTCGACGAAATGGATGATGGGGTGGAATCCCGCCTTGGCCATGGCGCGCCGGGCATCGGCGGCCAGCGTGCCGCGCCCCGGCCCCAGCTCGACCCAGTGCACTTCGGGCCGCCCCGCGCGGTCCCACAGGTCCGCACACCACAGGCCGACCAGCTCGCCGAACATCTGGCTGATCTCGGGGCTGGTGGTGAAGTCGCCGCCTGCGCCCAGCGGATCGCGGGTGCCGTAATAATGCGCATTGGCGGCGGCCATGAACTGCGCCACCGGGATCGGCCCGGCCAGCGCGATGGCGCGGGCGAGCCGTTCGGGCAGTGCGTCCTCGGGCTCGGGCTTGTGATCGGCGGGGGGGATCAACGGGTTGGTCATGCCCCCGCTCTGCCGATCCGACCCCTTCGCCGCAAGGGGATCAGGAAACGCTGTCGGTGCCCGCGATCGGCTCGACCCGGACGCGGCGCGCCTTGGCGGAGTTCATCAGGTAGAGGCCGCCCAGGATCATCGGCACGCACAGCCACTGGCCCATGTGCAGTCCGGTCATCTCGGCGAACTGGCGAAGCTGCTGGTCGGGCTCGCGGAAGAATTCGACGATGAAGCGCGCAATGCCATAGCCGAGCAGGAACAGGCCCGACAGCTTGCCCGGATCGTAGCGCGCCTTGGTCCGCCAGAAGGCGAAGCTCATCACCGCGAACAGGATCAGCCCTTCGAGGCCCGCCTCATAAAGCTGGCTGGGATGGCGCGCCGGGTCGGGCAGGCCGAAGGGCACGGTGCGCGGGAAGATGATCGCCCAGGGCACGTCGGTTGGCTTGCCCCACAGCTCGCCATTCACGAAATTGGCGAGGCGGCCCAGGAACAACCCGACCGGCGCGGTGCAGACCAGATAGTCGAGGATGCGCAAGCCCTGCAGCTTGTGCTTGCGCGCGAACAGCCAGACGCCGAGACCGACGCCGATCGCGCCGCCATGAAAGCTCATGCCCCCGTCCCACAGCCGCAGGATGCGCAAGGGATGCAGGAACATCTCGGGCGCGTAGAAGATCACATAGCCGATCCGCCCGCCCAGGATGATGCCCAGCGTGGCGTAGAAGACCAGATCGTCGGCATGGGTCCGCGACATCGGCGCACCCGGCCGGTCGAGCATCTTGCCCAGATACCACCAGCCGAACAGGATGCCGGCAATATAGGCCAGGCTGTACCAGCGGAGCGTGAAGAAGCCGATCGAGAAGACATCCGGGTGCAACCCCAGATCCTCGAACCGGATATGGCCGCTGGCGGCCGCGAGCATGGGCAGGATCAAGCGTGTTTCCCTTATCTCTGGCCCGCTCTCATAGAGCGGCGGAGCGACAACACCAAGACCATGGGTTCGGTGCCCTTGTGGCGGGGTTGGGGTGGGGCGTGGCCTTCGACTTCGCTCAGGCTGAACGGAGGTGGGAAATGGTTCTGGATACAAGAACCC
>NZ_JBNNOB010000156.1:0-7632 GCF_050274375.1 Sphingomonas sp. NPDC019816 | reverse complement strand
CGACAGCCGCAAGCCAGCGAACCGCTCCGCCACCGCATCTGTCTATCCGCCATACCCGTCCGGCCCCCTAAATCGGGTTTCGCAACGATCCCCTTACAGGGGAGGAATGATGTCTACTTGGCACGGAGTTCGCGCTCGCCCTCGAACATATAATCCCGCGTGACCGGCACCGAGAGCCGCCCGCGCGTCAGCTGCACCTGATAGTTGCACAGGCCGCCATTGCGGAACGCCGCACCCGCGCCCGCCAGATAGAACAGCCACATGCGATAGAAGCGCTCGTCATACAGCTCGACGATGCGATCCTTTGCCGCGACGGTGCGGTCATACCATTCGTCGAGCGTCCAGCCATAATGGCAGCGCAGCACCTCGACATCGGTCAGGAACATGCGCAAGCCTTCCTGCGCACGCACGATCTCCGACAGCGCGGGGTTGTAGCCGCCGGGGAAGATGTATTTGGTCGTCCAGTCGTCGGTCACGCCCGGCCCGTTCAGTCGCCCGATAGTGTGGAGCAGCATCACGCCGTCCTCGGTGAGGAGGTCGCGGCACTTGCGGAAGAAGGTGCGATATTGCGGCGGGCCGACATGCTCGAACATGCCGACCGAGACGATGCGGTCGAACTTCCCCCCAAAATCCTCAGGGCGCACCCGGCGATAGTCGATCAGCTCGAACTTCACCTTGTCCGACACGCCCAGCGCCTCGGCGCGCTGGCGCGCGACCTTCAGCTGTTCCTCGGACAGGGTGACGCCCAGCACCTCCGCCCCGCACATCTGGTGCAGATAGAGCGCCATCCCGCCCCAGCCGCAGCCGATGTCGAGCACCCGCATCCCCGGCTCGATGGCGAGTTTGGCGGCGATATGCGCCTTCTTGTCGCGTTGCGCCCGCTCCAGATCGTTCTTGGGATCGGTGTAATAGGCGCAGCTATATTGCTTGTCGGTGTCGAGGAAGAGTTCGTACAGCGTGCCCGACAGGTCGTAATGATGCGCGACATTCTTTTTCGACTGGCGCTCCATGTTAATCCGGTCGATACGGTGCTTGACCGCACCGCCCGCGCGCACCAGCCAGGATGGATTGAGGTTCGCGCGACCCGCTTCCCATTTGTCGTTGGCGGTCAGCAGTTCGACCAGATCGCGGACATCGCCCTTCTCGACGACCAGCCGGCCGTCCATGAAGGACTCGCCCGCCGCCAGTGCGGGGTTGCGCACGATCTGCCCGGCGACGCGGCTATCCGTGAAACGGATCGCGACATCGGGATAACCGGGCTCGGGCGCGCCGAATTCGCGGACCTTTCCGTCATGATGGGTGAGGGACAGGCGGCCCTTGCGGACCGCGCGCGACAGAAAGAGATCGATCAGCGCCATATGGCACCGCCTAGTGCCTTAAATACCGGCATACCAGTCATAATCGACATGGTCTTCCCAATACCCGCCCTTGCCCAAACCTATGTTGGACAGGCTGTCGACCGCATCGATCCGCATCAGATATTTGGCGTGCTTATAGCCCAATTGCCGCTCGACCCGCAGCCGCAGCGGCGCGCCGTGCCCGACATCCAACATCCGCCCGTTCATCCCCCAGGCCAGGATCGTCTGGGGATGAAAGGCATCGATCAGGTCGAGCGATTCATAATAGGGCTGGCCGCCATAAAGGTCGGCGCAGGTGAAGACGACATAGCGGGCGCGGTCGCTGATGTTCGCGGCCTTCAGCACATTGCCCAGCATCGGCCCCGTCCATTCGCCGATCGCGCTCCACCCCTCGACACAGTCGTGGCGGGTGATCTGGCGGCGCGCGGGAAACTCGCCGATCTGGCGCAGCGACAGCGACAGCGGCGTGCCGACCAGTCCGCCGACCTTCAACCGCCAGTCCTGGAAGCGGTTTTCGACCAGCGCCCGATATTCCGGCGTCCCCGGATCGCGCGTGCCGTTGGTGCGGAACACGGGTGACATCTGGTCACGGCGATATTCGGGGGCGAGCGCGCCACGATTCATCAGCGCGCGCTGCAACCCCTTTTGCATATCCTCGCCCGCGAACAGGATCTTGCGTGCGGTAGGTTGCTGAATGACCTTGTCGCAGCCAGCGAGGAGCAGGCCGGCTCCGCCGGTCAGGATGGCGCGACGCCGGATCAGTTCGGGGGTCATTCGGGCACCCTCCAGCGGCCGGTAATCATCGAACGCACCTCATTGCCCGCGCCCGCCAGGATGACGAGCGCCAGGTGGACGATGGTGAACAGCGCGAGCAGGCTGGCGGTGATGAAGTGGATCGATCGCGCCGATTGCCGCCCGCCCAATATCTCCAACACCCATGGCCAGGCCGCGTTCATCCCCGGTGACAGCGCGATCCCGGTCAGGATGGCGAGCGGCAGCGCGACGAACAGGACCAGCGCATAGCTGAGCTTCTGGAACAGGTTATACGCATGCGGATCGCGTTCGTCATGGAAGCGGAAGGCCAGATGGCGCCGAAAATCCGCCCAGATCACGGCTGGCCGCAACTCCCGACCCCGGATGCGCAGATCGCGCTGGAAATGCCGCGTCACCAGCCCGCCGACCATATAGGCGAGCAGCCCGAAGCCCAGCACCAGCGCGAAGAACAGGTGCCAGCGCCGCGAGATCGCCAGATTGTAATTGGCGGGGATCGTCAGCCAGCTGGGGAAGCGCGGCAGGGTCGCCCAGGCGGGGTCGAAATTGGCGCCGTACCGCCCCCAATAGAGCCTGGGATGCGCGTTCGAGATACCCAGCCCCGACCCCAGCAGGATCAGTACCGCCACCGCATTGACCCAATGCCACACCCGCGTCACCACACCGTGGCGACGGATGACGCGCGGGCCATCGGTTCCTTCCGTGGTATTCCGCGCGGCTCTTTGCGGGTCGGGCGGCGTTTGGGCTTCCATCAACATTTCTCCCACGGGGCAAGCATGACCGAGGATTGGCATTTCTACGAACCCGTCAACGGCCATGGGCTGGCGCATGATCCGCTGAACGCGATCGTCGCCCCACGCCCGATCGGCTGGATCGGCAGCCGGTCGCGCGCGGGCGTCAACAATCTGGCCCCTTACAGCTTTTTCAACCTGTTCAACTACCGCCCGCCGCTGATCGGCTTTTCGTCCCAGGGGTGGAAGGATTCGGTCGCCAATATCGCCGAGACCAAGGTCTTCACCTGGAACCTGGCGACCATGGACCTGGCCGAGCCGATGAACGCCAGCGCGGCGATGGTCGAGGCCGAGGTCGACGAATTCGCGCTCGCAGGGCTGGCGGTGGCGGAAGGGCGGGTGGTCGCGGCCCCGCGCGTGGCGGCGAGCCCGGTGTCGTTCGAATGTCGCCTGACCCAGCTGATCCGGCTGGAGACCAAGGAGGGATGCGAACTCGACCAGTGGCTGGTGATTGGCGAGGCGGTGGGTGTCCATATCGCCACCGCGATGATCGATGACGGGATCTACCAGACGGCGCGGGCGCGCCCGATCCTGCGCGGCGGCGGACCGGTCGATTATTTCGAGGTGACCGAAGGCGCGCGGTTCGAGATGCGACGGCCGGATTGAGCGGAGGCGCACCCCGTCGAGCGGCATGGGCGCGACCGGAAAATCCTGTTATTATGCTTCGGCTTAACAGTTAGGGAGAATGGTTCATGAAAGCATTTGCCCCGCTTGTTCTGGTCGGCGCCCTGTCCTTGGCGGCCTGCGACCAGAAGACCGGTTCGACGACGGTGACGACCAATGCCGCGACCGGCGAGGTGACCGAAAGCGGCAGCGGCGCCGGATCGCCCGCCGCCAACCTCCAGCCCGGCAAATGGGAGATCAGGACGCAGGTCAGCGACCTGAAGATGGCGAACATGCCCAAGGGCGTGAGTTCCACACCGCCCGCCCAGACCAACAGCATCTGCCTCACCGCCGAACAGGCCGCCAAGGGCCCGGCCGAATTGCTGAAGGGTGCGAGTTCGGACTGCACGATCAACAGCTCGACCTTCGCGGGCGGCAAGGTCGAGAGCGACCTGACCTGCAAGATGCCCGGCGACATGACGATGAAGAGCAAGACGACCGGCACCTTCACCGCGACCAGCTTCACCACCGATCAGCAGATGGAGATGACCGGTGCGCATCCCATGTCGCAGAAGATCCATGTCGAGGGGCGCCGCGTCGGCGATTGCGACGCGGCGAAATAATCCGGCCCCGGAGGGCGATGTCCGCCCTCCGGGTTTCGTCAGCTCATGACGGGGGCCTTGCGGGTGGCGCCCTTGGTGAATTCGGCGAAGGTCAGGCGCTGGTCGGCATCGACGTCGAGCATGCGGAAGATGTTCTCGGCGAATTCCCGCGCCATCAGGTTGCGCTTTTCGAGTGGAACCTTGGCATCCGCTTCCGCATGGCTGGCGAAGCTGTGCTCGATGCGCTGTCCCAAGGCGTCGGTGAGTTCGGCGAGCGTCAACCGTTGGTCGTGGTTGCGGTCCGACGAATCGAAAAACGCCTCATCGAAGGTCAGTTCGATCTTCAGCTCCCGCCCGGATGATCCAGGCGGCGTTGCCGGTGGCACGACTGTTTGCAAAGCCAGGATCAGGCACAGCATGATCATCATGTCTCTCCCCGTTATCGCCTCTCGGTACGGAGGCGTTATAATGTCGGGCCGGCGCCATGAACGCAGCATGAAGTGCGGGCCGTTACCGTCGGCATGCCCCTGGCAACCGAGCGGTTACGATCATGCCCTTCATGCAACTTTAACCGCGCAGTTTTAACCTACAATCGTTTTCGAGGAATGGCGCCATGGTCCGTGGCGCCAAAGTGCGTTTTGACCCCGGGGGGGGAATCAAGTCGCGCAGTCCATGATAATGCCCTCGAGTGATAACGCGCAGAGGGCGGTCATCTTGGCGCGCATCATGTTGATCCGTCCCGAGGTTTTCGATGCTGTCCGAACTCCAAGCACGTCATCGCGCCATTCTGCAGGCAATGCGTGATCATCACGCCCTGTGCCAGTCCGCCGATCTCGATCACACGGCGCTGTCCGCCGTTCGGTGGCAAATGGCGCAGGCCGGCCGTGTGCGGATGCAGTTCCTGAACGATGTCGTCTTTCCCATCGCCGAGCAGCACGCGAACACGCCCGGTGGGGCCGGGATGCTGGCGTTGCGCGCTGCGATCCCCGCCTATCGCCAGAAAATCTCCAGTTTCGTTTCGATCTGGTCGGCCGATGCGATCGCCGCCGATTGGGATGGATACCGCGCGGCGGCGCTGGGGCTGCGCCCCACCATCCTGCAATGCCTGCGCGAGGAGGAGCGTCATCTCCGCATGTTGCTGGCGGATATCGGATCGCCGGTCCCAGTGACCCTCTTGGCGATCCCCTATGCCGTGGGCCCGGGGATCGGCCGATCTCAGGCGATATAGCCCCGCCAGAAGAACACCAGCGTGGTGACGGTGGTGAGCAGCAGCGTCCAGGCGCGGATCAGTCCGGCGGGCAGCTTGCGCCCGATGATTGCGCCGCTCCATCCGCCGACGATACCGCCCAGCAGCATCGGCACGCACTGTGCCCAAGCGACCATGCCGGTGGTGACGAACACCAGGGTCGCCGCCGCATTGGCGGTCGCCAGCATCAGGGTTCGCGGTGCCGCGAGTTGCGCGGGGTTGCGCCCCGACAACAGCCCCCAGGCGGCGGTCAGCATCATGCCGATGCCGCCCCCGAAATAACCGCCATAGACGCCCAGCACCGCCTGCGCCCCCATCAGCGCGCGCGGTCCCGGCCGGGCGACCCGCGCCAGCCAGTCCGAGGCGTGCCGCCCGCCCGCGATCGCCAGCGTCGCGGTCAGCAGCAACCAGGGCACGATCAGGTCGAACGCGCGCGGCGGGGTCAGGAACAACAGGATGCTGCCCAACAGCGCGAAGACGAAGGTGAGCGCGGCCATGCGCCGCATCGACACGCCCATCACCGGCTCCAGGCCATGGCGATAGGCCCAGACGCTGGCCATCGCGGCGGGCTGGAGCGCGACATTGGAGGTGGCGTTGGCGATGGTGGAGGGCAGGCCCAGCGCGATCAGCGTCGGCATGGTGGAAAAGCTGCCCCCGCCCGCCAGCGCGTTCATCGCACCGCCGACAAAGCCCCCGGCGGCCGCCAGCGCGAGAAAGGTCCAGTCGATCATCGGATGGGGTAACGCATGGTGCGGCGCAACAGTGCCTCACCGCCGACGATGGTTCAAGTGAACACGCTATTCCTCCCCTGCAAGGGGAGGTGGCGCGCGCAGCGCGTCGGAGGGGTGTCACCCTATCGGGAGCGGGACACCCCTCCGTCAGGCTTCGCCTGCCACCTCCCCTTGCAGGGGAGGATTAAATTACCCCAGCGCCGCGAACTTCTCTTCTGCCTCGCGATCAAGCTGCGCGCGGCTCTTCTTCTCGGCGGCGGTCTTCAGCTGGCCACAGGCCGCGTCGATGTCGCGTCCGCGCGGCGTGCGGACGGGTGCGGAGATGCCGCCCTCGAACACGATGTCGGAGAAGCGACGGATGCGCTCCGGCGTCGAGCATTCGTAATCCGCGCCGGGCCAGGGGTTGAACGGGATCAGGTTCACCTTGGCGGGCAGGTCGTAATGGCGCAGCAGCCGGACCAGCTCGTGCGCGTCGGCGTCCGAGTCGTTCTTGTCCTTCAGCATCACATATTCGAACGTGATGCGCCGGGCGTTGTTGGCACCGGGATAGTCGGCGCAGGCCTGCAACAACTCCTCGATGCCGTATTTCTTGTTCAGCGGTACCAGCTCGTCACGCACGTCCTTGGTCACGGCGTGAAGCGAGACGGCCAGGTTCACGCCGATCTCCGCCCCCGCGCGCGCCATCATCGGCACGACACCGCTGGTCGACAGGGTGATGCGACGCTTGGACAGCGCGAGGCCATCGCCGTCCATCACCAGCTTCAGCGCGTCGCGCACCGCATCGAAATTATAGAGCGGCTCGCCCATGCCCATCATGACGATGTTGGTCAGCATCCGCCCCTCGGGCTGGCTGGGCCACTCGCCGAGCGAGTCGCGCGCCAGCATGACCTGCCCGACGATCTCGCCCGCAGTCAGGTTGCGGACCAGGCGCATCGTGCCGGTGTGGCAGAAACGGCAGTTCAGCGTGCAGCCGACCTGGCTTGACACGCACAGCGTTCCCCGATCGGCGTCGGGGATGAACACCATCTCGTAATCCTGCCCGTCGGGCGAACGCAGCAGCCACTTGCGCGTGCCGTCGTTCGACACCTGCGCCTCGACCACCTCGGGACGGCCGATGACGAAACGCTCCTCCAGCCAGGGATGCTGCGCCTTGGCGATGTCGGTCATGTCGGCGAACCGCGTCGCGCCGCGATTGTAGAGCCAGTGCCAGATCTGCTTCGAGCGCAGCTTGGCCTGTTTCAGCTCCATGCCGGCGGACAGCAACGCCTCGCGTAACTGTTCCTTGGTCAGGCCGATCAGGTCGACACGACCATCGGGACGCGGCTGCACGCCACGCGGCACGGGCACGGGATCGATGTGCCCGGGGATGGGCATGGGGGCGGCCGAAACTGTCTGCATCGCGCGGCCATAGCGTAAAATCGCGGCGATTTCCACAGGGTCGAAGCCGGGCGTCAATTCCTCCCCTGTAAGGGGAGGTGGCAGGCCGAAGGCCTGACGGAGGGGTGTCGCGCTATCGAGAGGGGTGACACC
>NZ_JBNNOB010000155.1:0-7670 GCF_050274375.1 Sphingomonas sp. NPDC019816 | reverse complement strand
AGAGGTGTGCTTTTCCGCTCTTTTTTTTTTTTTTTCGGCCAGACGGTCGCGCCACGCGGCGACGATGTCCTCGGCCAGCACGCGGCCTTCCTTGCCGACCCGCTGCGCCAGGCGAACGGTGTAATAGCCCTCGCCCGCGCCGATATCGGCGACGGTCATGCCGGGCTTGATATTCGCCCGGTCCATGACCTGATCCGCCTCGCGCAGCCGGTCGCGCGCATCCTCGCTGGACCAGCGTGACGAGACGACGTCCGCCACCGGGCGATCCGCCGCCGGAAACGGGCCGGGCCTGTCGTCATCGGCCTGCTGGTTGATCAGCGGCTTCGAGCCGTCGCAGCCGGCCACCGCGCCCCCCAGCGCCAGGAGCAGCGCCACCGCCAGCATCGATCCCGCCCCGTGGACACGCATCTTAGTCGACATCCTCCACCGCGACCGCCTCACCGGTCACGCGTTGCGACAGGGCGGCGGCCATGAAGGCGTCGAGATCGCCGTCGAGCACATCGCCCGGCGCGGTCGAGGTGACGCCCGTGCGCAAATCCTTCACCAGCTGATAGGGCTGGAGGACGTAGGAGCGGATCTGGTGACCCCAGCCGATATCGGTCTTGGTCGCGTTCTCCGCGTTCGCCACCGCCTCACGTTCGGCCAGTTCGCGCTCGTACAGGCGCGCGCGCAGCTGGTTATAGGCCTCGGCCTTGTTCTTGTGCTGCGAGCGCTGGTTCTGGCACTGCACCACGATGCCGGTCGGCAAGTGGGTGATGCGCACCGCCGAGTCGGTGGTGTTGATGTGCTGACCACCCGCGCCCGAGGCACGATAGGTGTCGATGCGCAGCTCGCTCTCGTTGATCTCGACCTCGATATTGTCGTCGATCACCGGATAGACCCACACGCTCGAAAAGCTGGTGTGGCGGCGCGCGGCGGAATCGTAGGGGCTGATCCGCACCAGCCGGTGCACGCCTGATTCGACCTTGGCATAGCCGTACGCGTTCTCGCCCTTGACCAGCAGCGTCGCCGACTTGATCCCGGCCTGTTCGCCCGAGTGATAGTCGATCAGTTCGACCTTCATGCCATGGCGTTCGGCCCAGCGCGTGTACATGCGCTGGAGCATCCCGGCCCAGTCCTGGCTCTCGGTGCCGCCCGCGCCCGCGTTGATCTCGATATAGCTGTCATTGGCGTCGGCCTCGCCGGCCAGCAGCGCCTTGACCTTGTCGCCCTCGGCCTTTTTGGCAAGTTCGCCCAAGCTGGCGACGGCTTCCTTCTCCAGCTCCTCGTCGCCCTCCATCTCGGCCAACTCGATCAGCTCGACCGTGCCCGACAGCTCGTTCTCGATGGCGCGGGTGGCGGTGATCGCCTCGTCCAGGCGGCGACGCTCGCGCATCACGGCCTGCGCCTGTTTGGGGTCGTTCCACAGTGCCTGGTCCTCGACGCGCGCGTTCAGCTCGTCCAGGCGGCGCAGCGCGCGGTCCCAGTCGAGGAAGCGGCGCAGCAGCGCCAGCGCGTCATTGATGGTATCGACATGAGCCTGCGCTTCAGCGCGCATGAAAATTCTCCGAATCGGTCGCCCGTCCGCCCGACGGGCGGGAAAAGACGAATATGGGAAGCGGGCTAGTAGATTCCGCCTTCCCTTTGCAAGAAATCGCTGTCGCGCGGCGGCGCGGGCGTTGCCGGCGCGCTGGGCGTGGTCGGCGCGGTGGCGGCGGCCTCCGCGTTCCGGCGGGCGCGGCGGCGCGGTTCGCTCTCCGGCTTGAACGCCTCCCAGATCACGGCGGGCTTGGGATCGTTGCCGGTCGGAAAGGTACCATAGACCGGCCGCCCGCTCGCCCGGTCGATCCGCACCATGCGAATGCCCGACGCGGCGCGGAAGGGCAGCTTGGGCAGGCCGTCATAGGCGGCCTTGGCGAACTGGTGGAAGATCGGCACTGCGATCGTGCCGCCCTGCGCATAGCCGCCCAGCGAGCGCGGATGGTCATAGCCGATATACAGACCGCCGACGAACTGCGGCGTGCCGCCGACGAACCACACATCGGTCGGGCCGTTGTTGGTGCCGGTCTTGCCGAACATCGGCCGGTCGAGATCGCGCAGGCCCGTGGCGGTGCCGCGCTGGACCACACCCTCGGTGATGTGGACCATCTGATAGGCGGTCATCGCGTCCATCACCTGGCGCTGGTGCGAGACCGGGCGCGGCATCGGCTTGCCGTCATAATCGGCCATGTTGCACCGGTCGCAGGCGCGCCAATTCTCCGGCCAGATCACCTTGCCATGCCGGTCCTGCGCGAAGTCGATCAGCGAGGGATCGCCGCCGCGCCCGTTATTGGCCAGGATCGCATAGGCGTTGACCATCTGCGACACCGTCGTCTCGCCCGCGCCCAGCGCATAGGACAGATAGGGCGGGAAATCGCCGATCCCCATCTGCTTGATCATAGCGACGACGTTCTTCATCCCCACCGTCGCGGCGGTACGCACCGTCATCAGGTTGCGCGACTGCTCGATGCCCCAGCGCATGGTGTGCGGGCCCGCGCCCGCCGAATTGCCGAAATTGCGGAAGCATTTGGTGCCCAGATTGGCACCCTGATCGACGCAGAACGGCCCGTCGACGATGATCGAGGCCGGCGTCATGCCATGGTCCAGCGCGGCGGAATAGACGATCGGCTTGATCGTCGAGCCCGGCTGGCGCTGCGCCTGGGTCGCGCGGTTGAACGCCTGGAGCCGCGCGTCGAACCCGCCCTGCATCGCCAATACGCGGCCCGTAGCCGGTTCCTCGACGACGAAGCCGCCCGAGATGCGCGGCACCGAGCGCAGGCCGAAGCCGCTGCCCTGCGGCGCGACCGCGACGATGTCGCCGACCTTCAGCGCGCTGAACGCGGTCGCCGCCGTACCCCGGCGCGGCATCTGCGCGGCCGAGCGCGGCAGCGTACCAGTACGGCCATTGGCGAAGCCGATCGTTGCCTCGCCCGAATCCTTGGCCGTGACGATGCCGGCGCGCCAGTCGCGATAGTCGAGGCCGATATTGGTGTTGAGCAGCGCCTGCTGCCAATTGTCGTCGTCCAGATCGACATGGCGGATCGGCCCGGACCAGCCGCGCCCGCCCTCGAACCGGACGAGGCCGTCGCGCAGCGCCTCGGTCGCCAGGTCCTGCAGCCGCCGGTCATAGGAGGTGCGCACCCACAGCCCGCCCTCATAGACGCTGTGCGGCCCGCTCTGCGCATTCTCGCCGAACTGCTTGATCAGCTGGCGGCGGACCTCCTCGACGAAATAGCCGCCGACCTGTGCATATTTGGGCGTGCGGCGCAGCACGGTGCCCAGCGGCTCGGCCATCGCCGCGTCATATTGCGCGCGGGTGATGAAGTTGTTGTCGAGCATCTCGCGCAGCACATAGGCGCGGCGCTCCAGCGCGCGTTCGGGATGGCGGATCGGGTCGTAGTTGGACGGCCCCTTGGGCAGCACCGCCAGATAGGCCATCTGGCCGAGCGTCAGCTCATTCAGTTCCTTGTCGAAATAGGCATGCGCCGCCGCCTCGACGCCGAAGGCATTGCGGCCCAGCGCGATCTGGTTGAGATACAGCTCCAGGATCTGCGGCTTGGTCAGCGTCGCCTCGATCTTGTACGCCAGGATCGCCTCGCGCACCTTGCGCGTCGGCGAATAGGCATTGCCGATCAACAGGTTCTTGGCGACCTGCTGGGTGATGGTCGAACCGCCGCGCGCGCGCCGGCCGCTGCCGAACTTCTTGGCATAGTCGATGACCGCGCCCGCCAGGCCGGGATAATCGACGCCGCCATGCTCGAAGAAGCTCTTGTCCTCCGCGGCCAGGAAGGCGCGGACGAGCAGCGGCGGATATTCGTTGAACGACAGCTCGACGCGGCGTTCGCGCGCATAGGACTGGATCGGCGCGCCATCGATGCCGCGTACATGGGTCGGCAACGGCGGCTCATAGGCCTTGAGCGCATCGACCGAGGGCAAGTCGCGCATGAAGACCAGCCAGAACACCCCCGCCCCGATCGCGACCAGCAGCGCGAGCGCGGCGAGGACCTTCACCCACCAACGGCTCCACAGCCGGCGGCGCGGGGTTTCGGGGGATTCGGACGGGTGGGTGGGATCGACGGCCATGGCTTTGCGCCGGCCCGTGTAGCAGGTTCGCCCCGGCTTGCCACCCGCCTTACCGATCGTTGGGCGTTACCCCTTATGCGGTTCGTCGCGCGCGTCGTCCGGCGATGCGAAGCGCGCGCCGACATGCGCCTCTCCACGCGCCGCCGCCAGCTGCTCCTGCCGATGCCGCTCGGCATAGGCGGCCAGCCGCTCCGCATCGCGCGTGCCGTGACAGGCAGGACAGCTCACCCCCTCGACATAGAGCGGCGAGGCGCGATCCTCGGGGCTGACCGGCATGCGGCAGCCATGGCACAACGCATGGTTCCCCGGTGCCAGGCCATGCCCCACCGCGACGCGCGCGTCGAAGACGAAACATTCGCCATTCCAGCGGCTTTCCTCGGCGGGCATCGTCTCGAGATATTTCAGGATGCCGCCGTCGAGGTGGAAGACATCATCCACGCCTTCGGCCTTCAGGAACGCCGTCGCCTTCTCACAGCGTATGCCGCCGGTGCAGAACATCGCCACCCGGGTCTTGCCGGCAAGCAGTTCGTCGCGATGGTCACGGAACCAGGCGGGAAAATCCCGAAAGCTCTTCGTCCCCGGATCGACCGCACCGTCGAACGTGCCGATCGCGACCTCATAATCGTTGCGCGTGTCGATCAGCAGCGTGGCCGGATCGGCGATCAGCGTGTTCCATTCGGCCGGCCCGACATAGGTGCCGACCTCCCGAGTGGGATCGATGCCGTCGACGCCCATCGACACGATCTCGCGCTTCAACCGCACCTTCATCCGGTGGAACGGCATCGTCTCGGCGGTGGAGTCCTTGTAATCGAGATCGGCACACCCCGGCAGCGTGCGGATATGATCCAGCACCGCCTCTATGCCGTTCGGTGTACCGGCGATGGTGCCGTTGATGCCTTCGCTCGCCAGGAGCAGCGTACCGCGAATGCCATTGGCCTCCGCGACCGCCAAAAGGGGTTCGCGCAGCGCGGCGGGGTCGGGGAAGGTGGCGAAACGGTAAAGGGCGCAGACGCGGATCATGACCGCGCCCTTACGCCGATCCGTCAGGAACGGCCAGACGCCGGCGCACCGGCCGATCCCGGCACGAAGACCCGAATATGGCCGGATTGAAACGCGAGCGAACTTACGCGTTGGGACTTGATGCTGTTCGACAATCTTCAGGGCCTTCTTCGGGTCGTCGTCATGTCGCTGCTGGCCTATGCCGGCCTCGTCGTCGTCCTCAGGCTTGCCGGAAAACGCGCCCTGGCGAAGCTGAACGCCTTCGATCTCGTCGTGACGGTGGCGCTTGGATCGACGCTGGCCACCGTGCTGCTCATTCAGAATGTCGCGCTTCTCGAGGGTCTTCTGGCATTTGTCATGCTCGCCCTGCTGCAATGGGCGGTGGCGCGGCTGTCGATCGCATCCGGCTGGTTCCGATCACTGGTGCGCAGCACGCCGCGGTTACTCGTCGAGGACGGCCGCCTGTGCGCCGAGGCGATGCGCCAGGAGCGGGTGACGCGGGGGGAGATCGACGCCGCCATTCGCGCGTCGGGGACGGGCCGGATCGAGGATGTCGGCGCCGTCGTGCTGGAGACGGATGGCAGCCTCAGCGTCATCAAGGGGGGTGAAAAGCCGCTTACGCTCCTGCGCGACGTGCGACGGTGACGATGGGCGGGGCCATCTGGATACTGGCCTGAGACTGACGGAGACCTGCCCCTGCCGGGCTGATCCGGCAGGGGCAGGCGAGCGCCCCTACCGCGACGCCATCCGCCGCGCGAAATGCACCTCCACGGCCTGGAGTACCGCCTGCGCGATCCGCTTCTGTCCGTCGCGGCTGTCGAGGAAGGCCGCGTCCTGCATGTTGGAGATATAGCCCGTCTCGAACAGGATCGAGGGCATGTCGGGCGCCTTGAGCACCATCAACGAGGCCATGCGATGGAAGCTCGGCTTGACCGGGATCAGCGGCTGCGCCTCGCGGCCCAACAGGCGCGCGAAGCTGGCCGAGGCGTTCATCGTTTCGCGCTGGGTCAGATCGATCAGGATCGAGGACACGTCGCTGTTGCCGCCCAGGTCGACGCCGGCGATCACGTCGGCCTTGTTCTCGCGCGCCGCCAGCCGGGCCGCCTCCTTGTCGGAGGCGACGTCGGACAGGGTATAGGCGGTGGCCCCGCGCGCCTCGCCCGCACCGGCACTGTCGCAATGGATCGAAATGAACAGATCGGCATGCAGCCGCCGCGCGATGTTGTAGCGCTCGCGGTGGAGGATGTAGCGGTCGTCCTCGCGGGTCAGCGCCGCGCGCACGCGGCCGCTGGCGACCAGCGTGTCGCGGATCGCCTTGGCGATGGCCAGCGTCACGTCCTTTTCGCGCAGGCCCGTCTGCGGGTTGATCGCGCCGGGATCGACCCCGCCATGCCCGGCATCGATGACGACCAGCGGCCGGTCGTCGGCGCCGTGGACGCGCGGCAGCGGCAGGGTGCGCGTCGCGGCGGGCACTGGCACCGACAAGGTATAGCTGGGCTTGCGCGACTGGAAATGGAACGGGAAGAAGTCGAGCGCGCCGGCGAAGCTGGCCTGGGTATAGCCACGCTTGAGCGGCTTGAGCGTCAGTGACAATTGCCGGCCATCGCTGTCGAAGCCGCCATCGAAGATCGTCGCATCTTCGGCCAGGTCGAAGCGCAGCCGGGTGATGCCGGGCGTGACCACGCTCTGGGTCAGGGTGCGTACCGCGCCCTGATCGATCGGCGCCGGGCCCTTACCGGCGGGCGTCGCCCCGACCACGTCGATCGCGATGCGGCGCGGCTCGTTCAGCATGACGCTGCGCGCGCGTTTGACCGGCGAATCGAAACGGATGATGACCTGCGCACCGCGCACCACCACCTTCTGCACCTTGGCGGCGAAGGCGCTGACGGGGGCGAACACCCCGAGCAGGATGGAAAGCAACATCAACACGGCCCGGCTGTCATGCCGCGCCCAGCGACCGCCGGTCCAGCGAAAAGCCATTACGCAAACCCCTTTTGACGATCCCGGGGATCGACCGGTCCGGGTTAGGCCCCGGCGGGTCACGGGGGACTTTCGGGCATTGGTTAACCGGCAATTCGGCATTTTTCCGCCGGCAAACCGGCGATTCGCCGCCTGTTGCGCAAAGGGTTGCGGGATGCTAGCAATCAACGCGGACCCCGGCCTCGATCACCTCTCCCAAACGATCGGGGGCGGGGCCATCCTTCCAAGGCCCAGGAACGCGACGCATCATCGCGCGCGGGGCCAACCAGGTTGACGCTCGCATGACGCATATGATCCACCCCGCTGACCGACCGGCCCCTGCCGGTGGGATCGCGGTGTCGTGGGTCCGCACCGGCCCCGTCGCCGGCGCTGCGGCTGCGACGGCCACACACGCCGTTTTGACCAGCGGACCGGCGCCTCGCGCCGCCGCCCACCTTATTTACCGCGCGCGACGGCAGCCCTCAGGCCCGGCGCGCGCGTGGAGACTTCATAATGACCACGCGTATGCTGATCGACGCACGCCACCGGGAAGAAACCCGCGTGGCCGTCGTCAAGGGTAACCGGATCGAGGTTTTTTTTTTTTTTTTTTT
>NZ_JBNNOB010000154.1:0-7676 GCF_050274375.1 Sphingomonas sp. NPDC019816 | reverse complement strand
GGAGGGGCCGGGGGAGGGAAGGCGAGGGAAGGGAAAGCCCTCCCCTAACCCCTCCCGCCTGCGGGAGGGGAATGGTCGTCAAACCAGCGCCTTGGCCTCGTCGTCCATGGTGCCCGATACCTCATTGGCCTGCAGGATCATGTCGGTATGCGCGGCCCCCGACGGGATCATCGGGAAGCAGTTGGCGAGCTTGGCCACGCGGCAGTCGACGATCACCGGCCCGTCATGGTCCAGCATCGCGGCAATGCCGTCCTCCAGCTGGTTCCGATGCTCAATGAGGATGCCCTTCCAGCCATAGGCCTCGCCCAGCTTCACGAAGTCGGGCAGCGAGTCCGAATAGCTTTCGGCATAGCGGCTTTCATAGGTCAGTTCCTGCCACTGGCGGACCATGCCCATATATTCGTTGTTCAGGATGAAAATCTTGACCGGCAGGCGATACTGCGTCGCCGTTGCGAGTTCCTGGATGTTCATCTGGATCGAGGCTTCACCCGCGATGTCGATGACCAGCGCGCCCGGATTACCCAGCTGCGCACCGATCGCGGCGGGCAGGCCGTAACCCATGGTGCCGAGACCACCGCTCGTCAGCCACTTGTTAGGCTTTTCGAAGCCGAAATGCTGCGCGGCCCACATCTGGTGCTGGCCAACCTCGGTCGTGATGATCGGCTGGCGCGCCTGGGTTGCCTCGTACAGCGCCCGGATCGCCCGCTGCGGCATGATGGCGTCACCCGCTTCCGGGAAGGAGAGGCAGCCGACCGCGCGCCAGCCCGCGATACGGCGCTGCCACTCGGTGGTGTCGGGCTTGGGATGCTGGCGCGACTTCCAGATGCGCACCGCATCCTCCAGCGCGTGGCCGACATCGGCGATGATCGCCAGGTCGACGCGGACATTCTTGTTCACGCTCGACCGGTCGATATCGACATGGACCTTGCGGCTGTTGGGGCTGAACGCGTCCAGACGCCCGGTCACGCGATCGTCGAAGCGGCTGCCCAGCGCGACCACGAGGTCGGCCTGGTTCATCGCCATATTGGCTTCGTAGGTGCCGTGCATGCCCAGCATGCCCAGCCATTGCGGATCGCTGGCCGGGAAGGCGCCCAGACCCATCAGGGTCGAGGTGACGGGCGCGCCGGTGATGCGGGCCAGTTCGCGCAGCAGCTGCGACGCGGCCGGACCCGAATTGATGATGCCGCCGCCGGTATAGAAGACGGGGCGTTCGGCCGCCGCCAGCATGTCGACCAGTTGCTCGATCTGGGCTTGGTCGGCCTTCACCTGCGGGCGATAGGTCTTGTGACGGATCGGACCCGGCTTCTGATAGCGGGCGGTGGCGACCTGCACGTCCTTGGGGATGTCGATCACGACCGGACCGGGGCGGCCCGAGGTCGCGATATGGAACGCCTCATGCACCACCTCGCCCAGACGCGCGGGGTCCTTCACGAGATAGTTGTGCTTGGAGCAATGGCGCGTGATGCCGACCGTATCGGCTTCCTGGAACGCGTCGGTGCCGATCAGTGCGGTCGGCACCTGGCCGGTGATGACCACCATCGGGATCGAATCGAGCAGCGCGTCGGTGATGCCGGTGACGGCATTGGTCGCGCCGGGGCCGGAGGTGACGAGCACCACGCCGGGCTTGCCGGTCGAGCGGGCATAGCCCTCCGCCGCATGGGTCGCCGCCTGTTCGTGGCGGACGAGAATGTGGCGGATGCGCTTCGACCGGAACATGGCGTCATAGATCGGCAGCACCGCACCACCCGGATAGCCGAAGACGACCTCCACGCCGAGATCGCACAGCGCCTCGACCAGGATATCGGCTCCGCTTTTCTCGGTCATCGTCTTCGTCCTTCTGCATCCGTTGCCCGCTGACGGGGCGTGTCGGGAATGGCGCGGCTACAGGTTTAAAAAGTGCGCGTCAACCGTCAAAGACGTAATAAAGTTTCTATTATGTTGCGGCGCACATCCGGTCGGGTGTCGGAGATCACCATCCAATTGGGGCCGGGCTGATGCCGGAACCAGGTATATTGCCTTTTGGCGTAACGCCTTGTCGCTAGCGCCCCCGCCGCCTCGGCCTCGGCGCGGGTCATGGTGCCCGCCAGCAGCGCCGCGGCCTCGGGCACGCCGATCGCGCGGCGGATGGGGGCGTCATCGGGCAGGTCGGGCCTTGCGAGCAGGGCGGCGGCTTCGTCCAGCCCCTCGTCCAGCATCTCGCCGAAACGCCGGTCGATCCGCGCGTTCAGCCAGTCGCGGTCGGGCAGCAGGATGACGGCGGACAGTGCGATGCGGTCACCGATGCCACCTTCCTTCCGCGCCTGCCATTCGTGTAGCGGCCGGCCGGTCGAGCGCACCACCTCCAGCGCACGAGCGACGCGGGTGGTGTCGGCGGCGTTCAACCGCGCGGCGGCAACGGGGTCCTCCAGCGACAGGGCCGCATGCGCCTCGGCGACGGGTAGGGCGCGGACCCGGGCGCGGATGTAGGGATCGATGGCGGGCACCGGCGCGATGCCGTCGAGCAGGGTACGCATATAAAGGCCGGTGCCGCCGACCAGGATGGGCAGCGATGCCGCCGCCACGCTGTCGTCTATGGCGGCGCGTGCCTCCGCTGCCCAGCGCGCCGCCGAATAGCCGGTGTCCGCGCCGTCGACATGGCCGAACAGCCGGTGGGGGGTCTGCGCCACTTCGTCCGGCAAGGGCCGGGCGGTGAGGATCGACAGGTCGCGGTACACCTGCGCCGAATCGGCATTGATGATCGTGCCGCCGGTCGCCTTCGCCAGATCGAGCGCCAATGCGGACTTGCCGCTGGCGGTCGGCCCTGCGATGAGCGCGAGCCCAGGACGGTCAGAGGAGTTCGCCATGTTCATCGCCACGCTGATAGCAGCCAAGGGCCAACTGGCCGATGCCGATTTGACGACGGCGCAGGAGAAACTGGCGGCGGCGGGTTGCACCGTCGCGGCGACGCGCTGGATCGATACGGGCGTGGCGGCGGACCTCGACTTCACCGGCGATCCGCTGGCGGCGCGCGAGGCGCTCGAGGGCTGGTTCGATGCCACCGACGTCATCGTGCAGCCCGCCGACCATCGCGAGAAGCGGCTGCTGGTCGCCGACATGGATTCGACCATGATCACCGTCGAGTGCATCGACGAACTGGCCGATTATGCCGGGATCAAGGAACAGGTCGCCGAGGTGACCGAGCGCGCGATGCGCGGTGAGCTGGACTTCGCCGCCGCACTCGACGCGCGCGTCGCGCTGCTCGAAGGGCTGGACGAGAGCGTTATCGAACAATGCCTGGCCGAGCGGGTGACATTGATGGCGGGGGCGCGCACGCTGATCCGCACGATGAAGGCGCGCGGGGGCTGTGCCATTCTGGTGTCGGGCGGCTTCACCCGCTTCGCCGAGCCGGTCGCTGCCGAAATCGGCTTCGACCGCGCCATCGCCAATTATCTGGAGATCGCGCATGGCAAGCTGACCGGCACGGTGCGCAAACCCATCGTCGGGTCGGACACGAAGGAAAAGACGCTGGTCGAGGCGCTCGCCGATCTGGGCCTCGACGCCTCGGCCAGTCTCGCGGTCGGCGACGGCGCGAACGACCTGGCGATGATCCGCCGCGCGGGGCTGGGCGTCGCCTACCGCGCCAAGCCGATCGTCGCCGGCGCGGCGGCGGCGCGGATCGATTACAACGACCTGACCGCGCTGCTCTATGTCCAGGGTATCGCGCGGGCGGAGTGGATCACGGCCTGATCGCATTGTCGCCCGCGCTACCGGGTCAGGGGGCGACCACCACGCAGGGCTGGCCTGACCGGGAGCACGCCGCCTGCGCCTCGCCGCGATTGGCATAGCCGCCCGCCTGAAGCCGGGTCACGCCGCCCGCCGTGACATAATGGGGCTGCGCACCGCCCAGCCGTCCGCGCACCTTCTGCCACAGGCCGGTGGCGTTGCCGCGGTCGCGGAACGCCCCCAGCTGGATCCGCCACGGTCCGCCGGTCACGGTTTGCGGCTTCGCCTTGGCCGGCGGCTTTGCCTGGGGCTGGGGCTGCGGTTTTGGGGGCGTACGGGGCGCGGTGACGGCGTGGGGTGGCTCGGCCGGCTGGCCCGGTACGGGATAGCTGGCCCCGGCGGTCGCGGGCGTCGACGGGGGCAGGGGCACCGACTGTACCGATTGGACCGGCTGCGGCGGCGTCGAACCGCGCGTATCGACGATACGGCGCGGTGCCTGTGGCGGCAGGGCGGCCGGGGCGGGGATCGCGGCGGCGCGTGCCGCATATTGCTGGACCAGCTGGATGCCCTTCTGCCGGTCGGCGGGGGTGATATACTGGTCCATCTGCGCCAGCGTCTCCGACGCGGCCTTCAGCCCGTTCTGCGAGGCCAGCGTCATCAGCGCATAGGCGCGCGGATAGTCGCGGGTGACGCCATCACCGTTGAACAACATGGTGCCCAGCACCAGCTGCGCGCGCGGTTCGCCCCGCGCCACCGACTTTTCCAGCCAGGGCACGGCGTCGGCGCGCTTGCCTGACTGGAACATAGCCAGCCCGTAATTGTCGGCGGCCTGAAGATGCCCCTGCGCGGCCGCCTTGCGGAACCAGCTTTCGGCGAGCGTGGGATCGACCGGCACGCCGCGGCCCAGCTTATACGCCTGGCCCAGATTGAACTGCGCATCGGCGTCGCCGGCGATCGCGGCGGGGCGCCATTCCTCCACCGCCGTGCGATAATCGCCACGCGCCCAGGCATCGACGCCCGCCTTCACATCGGCGAATGCCGGGGCCGCCACGAGACACGTGGCGAGCGCGACCAGGCCGGTGCCTGTCCGTGGAAAGCTGCGCATCATCCTTCGATCCTCCAAGAGGTTGTCCTGCCCGCCATGCCCGCCCCCCCCGCCATGCCCGGGCGACGGGGCGTGGTAAAGCCGTGCGGTTATGCCGTCGGACGGCTTAACGTTTCCTTAGAATGGGCGGCGTAGCGTGGTTGCCGATTGGGGAAAGGGGCCATGACCATCCGCCGCCAGCCGTGTCGCGTCGGGCGGAGGCGATGGAGGGCGCTGCGCCTTTCCCGCCATGCTCGGACCGGTGATTGCCCATGACGATGATCCGCACTCTTATCGCCGGCACCGCCAGCGCCCTGATGCTGGGCGCGACCCTGACCGGTTGCGCCGCCGATCGTCGTGCCGCACGCACGGTGCCGGCCGAGCGCGCGGGTGCGGACGAACGCGCCACCGCCGCGCTGGCCGAGCAGACCCGCCGCATCCTGGCGCAGCGCGACGGAGGAAGTGCCGTCGCGCTGGCCGAGCGGCTGGTGGCGGCGGAACCGCGCCGCGCGGGGTACCGGGCGCTGTTGGGGCAAAGCTATCTGCTGGCGGGGCGCTTCGCCTCGGCGCGGCAGGCTTTCGCGGATACGCTGCAACTCGATCCCGCCGATGGTCGATCGGCGCTCAACCTGTCGCTGGCGCTGATCGCTGGCGGCGATGGCGAGGGCGCACGCGTGGTGCTGGCGCAGCATGCCGACGCGATCCCGGCCGCCGATCTGGGGCTCGCGCTGGCACTGGCCGGCGGCGACGGCGTGCGCGTGCTGACCGCCGCCGTTCGCGAACCCGGCGCGACCGCCAAAACGCGCCAGAATCTGGCGCTGGCGCTGGCGCTGGCCGGCCAGTGGGGCATGGCGCGCATGGCGGCGTCGGCGGACATGGCGCCGGCCGATGTCGAGGCGCGGATGCAGGAATGGGCGTCCTTCTCCACGATGAACGGTCCGGGCGATCAGGTCGCGCAGCTGCTCGGCGTCGCGCGCGCGGCGGATACCGGCCAGCCGGTGACGCTGGCGCTCAACGCGGCGCCCTCGGTCGTGGTGGTCAACGACATGGTCCGAGGACTGCCCGACGCCCCGTCAAAAGGGGATGACGGGCGGATCGCCGCCAGCCCTGAGCCATTGGCCGCGCCCGCCACCCGCGACGCGTTGCCGGGAGTGGAGGCGGCCGCATCGCGCATGGTGCGCATGGCGCCGGCCTTGGTCACGACGCCCGCGCTTCTGCGCCGCGCCGAGGAGCGCCAGGCGGTTCACCCCAAGGGCGAATGGAACGTGCAGCTTGGCGCCTTCGCCACCGATGACGGCGCGCAAAAGGCCTGGGCGAAGCTGACCCGCGATCATTCGGGCTTCACCCGCTATGCGCCGCTCAGCGCGACCGTACGGCGGCCCGAGGGCAATCTCTACCGCCTGTCGATCGGCGGGCTGACCCGGCCCGAGGCCGATCTGCTCTGCCGGCGTCACCGCGACGAAGGGGGCGAATGCTTCGTCCGGGCGCAGGCGGGCGACCGGATGGCGCATTGGGCACGGCCGGGGATCGGCCTCGCCGCCCTGTAGGGATGGGAAAGGGATCGCCCGTCAGACGGCCTCGCCCGCCGCGCGCCCGCTCGCCCAAGCCCATTGGAAATTATAGCCGCCCAGCCAGCCGGTGACGTCCACCGCCTCGCCGACGAAATGCAGCCCCGGCACCGCCTTGGCCTCCAGTGTGCGCGACAACAGGCCGGCGGTCGAGACGCCGCCGACTGTCACTTCGGCCTTGGCATAGCCCTCCGAGCCATTGGGGTGGAACGGCCAGTCGGCCAGGCGGGCGGCGGCCCCGTTCAACAGCTTATCCGTCGCCGCCCCCAGTTCTGCGGGCAGCGCCAGCCGTTCGGCCAGCGTCTCGGCCAGCCGGTCGGGCAGATGCTGGCCCAGCGCCCGGCGTAGCGACAGCCGGGGCTGCGCGCGCTTGGCGGCGATCAGCCAGTCGGGCGCGGCGTCGGGGGTGAAGTCGATCGCGATCGGCTCACCATGCCGCCAATAGGAGGACACTTGCAGGATTGCCGGGCCGGACAGCCCGCGATGGGTGAACAACGCCGCCTCGCGGAACCGCGTCTTGCCTGCGCGCGCCACGACCTCCGACGCGACGCCCGATAGGGAGCGGAACAAAGTCTCGTCGCCGCCCAGCGTCAGGGGGACGAGGGCGGGGCGCGGCTCGACGACCTTCAATCCGAACTGGCGCGCGAGGTCATAGGCATAGCCGGTCGCGCCCATCTTGGGGATGCTCGGCCCCCCGGTCGCGACGATCAGGCGGGGGGCGGTCGCCTGTTCGCCGCGCCGGGTGATGTGGAAGGTCGTGCCGTCATGCGTCACCGCGTCCAAAGGCGCGCCCAGTGCGATGTCCACTAGGCCACCCGACCGCGCCGCCTTGTCGCATTCGTCGAGCAGCATCTCGACGATCTGTCGCGCCGATCCGTCGCAGAACAGCTGCCCCAGCGTCTTTTCATGCCAGGCGATGCCATGCGCCTCGACCAGTGCCAGGAAATCGGCCGCCGTGTAGCGGCCGAGCGCCGACTTGGCGAAATGTGGATTGCTTGAGAGGAAACGGTCGGGCGCGGTGCCGATATTGGTGAAGTTGCACCGCCCGCCGCCCGAGATCAGGATCTTCTTGCCCGGCGCATCGGCATGATCGACGACCAGCACCCGCCGCCCCCGCTGCCCGGCGGTCGCCGCCGCCATGAGCCCCGCCGCGCCTGCGCCGAGGATGATCGCGTCATAGTGTTGCATGGCGGGGGTTTAGGGGGATTTGGCGGGGGGCGATAGGTGGAGTCGCGCTTGCCATCGCTGCTTGGCACGCCCCTCCCGCAGGCGGGAGGGGATGGGGGAGGGCAGGCCGCGAGCGATGGTCTCGGTGAGACTCC
>NZ_JBNNOB010000153.1:0-7697 GCF_050274375.1 Sphingomonas sp. NPDC019816 | reverse complement strand
GGCTGAACGGGGGCTGGTACAACCACCCCACAGCCGTTCAGCATGAGCGAAGTCGAAGGCCAAGGGAAACCCCGGCCGCGAACCCGATCAATTGGCCTGGGGCAACGCCGTGTTCGACTGCGGGCTGACGGTCGCATTCAACGCGATGGTCGTCTTGGGCGCCACGCTGGCCTGGGCGACGTTCGGGCGTTGCAGGCGAACCGCCGTCGCCCCCGGCAGGCCGGGGAAGCGCGGCCACATGCCCTGTGCCAGCGCGGAGCGGCTGGGCGACTTGGCCTTGCCGGTCTGGCTTTCGTACATCCAGTAGTTGCGCAGGACCATGGTGACGTATCCGCGCGTCTCCCAATAAGGGATGCTCTCGATATACAGGAGCGGGTCGCCGCCGTCGCGGACCAGGCTGTTCCACTCGCCGACCGGCTTGGGCCCGGCGTTATAGGCGGCGATCACCTTGGGCAGCAGGCCGCCGGTGACCCCGGTCATGTCGCGCAGCCGCTCCAGATGACGCTGGCCGATATCCATGTTGGTCGACGGCTTGGTCAATGCGCTGCGGTCGATCGACACGCCGCGTTCGCGCGCGAAATCGGTCGCGGCCGCCGGCATGATCTGCATGAGGCCATAGGCGCCCGCCGGGCTGACCACCTTGTTGCGGAAGCCGCTTTCCTGAAGCGTATGGGCATAGACCAGCGCCTTGTCGACGCGCCACCCGCTGTCCGGGGTCCAGCTGGGCGTCGGGTAGCGCGCCTCGGCGGTCGCGGCGACGCCGGCGGGGCAGTTGTGCGCCAGCCAGACGGTGGTCGCCGGCAGATCGAGCGATTCGGCCAGGCGCACGAGATTGCGGAACTCACTCGGTTGGCCGATCCGGGCCTGCTGCCGGATGACGGCATCCGCCAGATCGGTCTCGCCGATCTCGACCAGCGCGGCGGCGACCAGGATGTTGGGGCGGCGATCCAGCGCGGCCCAGTCGGTCGCGACCAGCTGGCCACGTGGCTGTCGCTCGCCCTGCATGCCCAGCGCCTGGCGCGCCAGCTGTCCGTAGAAGCTCTCACGATATTGCGCGGCGGTGCGCAGCCGCCCCTCGATCCGGTCCGGCCGACCGCAGACCATGTCCGAACGCGCCGCCCAATACAAAGCGGCCGCGCGTAGATCGACGTCGGTGGCGCGCGCGGCTGTCCCCTCGAACGCGGCATCGGCGGTCTGGCAGTCGTTCTGGCGCCAGGCGGACAGCCCGATCGTCCAGCGCCCCTGGATCGCCCATTCGCCATAACCATTGGCGGCCTTGGTCGCCATGGCGCGGGCATTGGTGTCGTCGCCCGACAGGAAATACATCCAGGCCACGCGCTGCTGCCATTCGGTCAGCGCGTCGGACGACAGGCCGGAGGTCGATTCGAGCAGCGCCTGGGCCGAGGCTCCGTCATCGGCCTTGATGAAAGGCTGCATCTTCACCGCCAGATCGGCGGCGATCAGGTCGCTCTTCACGCTCTTGGCACGGATGCGGCGGGGCGCGCCGTCCTGCCAGATCAGCGTATGGGCTTCGGGCAGCGGCGGCAGGGTCTGCGCGCCGCGCGACCGGGCGAGCCGGGCCAGCTGTTCGGCCTGGGGCAGCTCGGGCGCTTCGTTGAGCAGGGCGACCAGCCGCTCGACATCGATCTTGGGCGACCCCTTGGCGGTATAGAGTTCGGCACGGGCGATCGCGTGGAGCGGGCCGGGCTTGAGCGAATCGAGCTGGAGCTGCGCGTCGGTCCAGCGGCTGTCGCGGATCGCCGCGAACACGCGGGCATAGCCGGCCTTCTGCTCGGCATCGAGAAGCGCCGGGATGCTCGGCGCGGCCTTGGACGTGGCGAGGCCGCGTGCATCGGCGGTATCGATCGGGTCGGCCATCGCGGCCCCCGCCAGCGTCGTTCCGGCGGCGAGAACGGCCCCGATCGTCAGCGTGCGTTTGACGGCGTGCCCCAACTTCATTCGCGCAAGTCCCCCATGAGCAACTGCAGGTCCTTCCAGCTTTCCGCCTTGGCCATCGGCTTTTCGATGAGGAAGCGCGGATGAAAGCTGGCGACCGCCTGGCTTTTGCCGTTCTTATGGTCAACGGCGTGTAAATGTCCGCGTGCGGTGGTCAATTCGGTCCCGAGCACGGCACGGCTCGCCGCATTGCCCAGCAGCAGCAGGCCGCGTGGGCGGATCAGCCCAACATGATGGCGCGCGATCTCGGCCAGCCGCGTCTCCAGCCCGGCCGGCGTGCGACCGGCCAACGGCCGCCGCGCGCAGACGGCGGCGAGGTGCACGGTGTCGCGGGACTGGCCGATCGCGGCCAGCATCCGGTCGAACAACCGCCCTGCCGCGCCCGACAGAATCCGGCCCGCGTCGCCGTCGTCGCGGTCCGGGCAATCGACCAGGACCATCAGCCGGGCATCGGCCGGCCCCGTCGCGGTCAGCGAGACGCCATCCCATGCCGCCTCCGGCGCGGCATCCGACAGCCGCCATTCCAGAAACGCCTCCAGCGTTTCGGGCAGGGCGCTCGGCGCGGGCACCTGGACGGGGATCGGCGACCGGGCGGTGCCGGGCATGGCCGAGGTGGGGAGCGGGGCGGCGGGCGGCGCGAAGCCGGTCGGCGGCACGGGCTCGGCCATCCAGTCGCGCGGTTCGTCCTCGACCAAGAGGTCGACGCCGGCGTCATGCCACCAGTCCAGCACGCTGGCGGCGAGTGCACCGTCGAGCGGTGCGGTGTCGAACGTCGAAATGGCCCCCATATGGCATTAGCCCATGCTGCAAGGTTGACGTTCGCGTCAATCTGTCGGATCGGCTGTCAGGACAGAATGTTTTCCGTCCGCGCCCGGACGAGCCCGATCAGCGGGACGCTACGGCAGCGGCGCGGACAAGAAGCGAGGATGCCATGAGCGAACGCGAATCGATGCCCTATGACGTGGTGATCGTCGGCGCTGGCCCGGCGGGGCTGTCCGCCGCGATCCGCCTGAAGCAATTGGCCGGCGAGACCGGGGCCGAGTTGTCGGTGTGCGTGTTGGAAAAGGGCTCCGAAGTCGGGGCCCATATCCTGTCCGGTGCGGTGATCGACCCGATCGCGCTCGACGAGCTGCTGCCCGACTGGCGCGAGGATGGCTGTCCGCTGGCCGAGGTGCCGGTGACAGAGAACCATCACTGGATCCTGACCGCCGGCAAGCACCGCAGCCTGCCGCACGCGCTGACCCCGCCCTATCTGCACAACAAGGGCACCTATACCGGCAGCCTGGGCAATCTGTGCCGCTGGCTGGCGGGCAAGGCCGAGGAGCTGGGCGTCGAGATCTTCCCCGGTTTCGCCGCCGCCGAGATCCTGTTCGACGAGGATGGCCGGGTGAAGGGCGTGGCGACCGGCGACATGGGCGTGGCCCGCGACGGCACGCACAAGCCCGATTACCAGCCGGGGCTGGAACTCCACGCCAAATACACCTTCTTCGCGGAGGGCGTGCGCGGCCATCTGTCCAAGGAGATCATTCGCCAGTTCGACCTGGCGCGTGACAGCGATCCGCAGGTCTATGGTCTCGGCATCAAGGAATTGTGGGACATCGATCCCGCCAAGCATGTACCCGGGCGCGTCATCCATACGCAGGGCTGGCCGTTGGGCGACGACGCCAATGGCGGCGGCTTCATCTATCACCAGGCGGGCGGCCAGGTCGCCCTCGGCTTCGTGACGTGGCTGAACTACACCAACCCCTATATCTCCCCCTTCCAGGAGATGCAGAAGTGGAAGACGCATCCCCAGATCGCCGAGCTGCTCAAGGGCGGCAAGCGGGTGTCCTATGGCGCGCGCGCGATCAATGACGGCGGGTTGCAGGCGATCCCGAAGTTGACCTTCCCCGGCGGCGTGCTGGTCGGCTGCTCGGCGGGCTTCCTCAACGTGCCCCGTATCAAGGGGACGCACGGCGCGATGAAATCCGCGATGATGGCCGCCGAGGCCGCCTTCACCGCGGTCCAGGCCGGCCGCGAGGGCGACGAACTGACCGCCTACCCGGAGGCGTTCCGCGCCTCCTGGCTCTACAAGGAACTGGCGGGCGTCCGCAACGTCGTGCCGCTGGTCAAGAAATATGGCGATTTCGTCGGCAGCGGGCTGGCGGGTGTGACCATGTGGGCCGAGCATCTGGGCGTGAAGATGCCCTTCACCATGAAGCACAAGCCCGATCACGAGACGCTGTGGCGCAAGGATCAGGTGAAGAAGCCCGATTATCCCAAGCCCGACGGCGTCCTGACCTTCGACCGGCTGTCCTCGGTGTTCCTGTCGAACACCAATCATGAGGAGGATCAGCCGGTCCACCTGACGCTGAAGAACGCGGATGTGCCGATCGAACACAACCTGCCCTTGTTCGACGAGCCCGCGCAACGCTACTGTCCCGCCGGTGTTTACGAAGTGGTGGGCGTGGAAGAGGGCGATCCGAAGTTCGTGATCAACGCCCAGAACTGCGTCCACTGCAAGACGTGCGACATCAAGGACCCGACCCAGAACATCAACTGGGTCGTGCCGGAAGGTGGCGGAGGACCCAATTATCCCAATATGTAAGCGTCCGTTTCTATCTTCCATCGTCATGCTGGCGATCGTCGGCGGCTGGGCCGCCCCGGCGGTCGCGGCTCCCGGACCGCTCGCCGCCTATCTGGCGGCGCGCGTCGCGGCGGCCGAGGGACGCGCCAATGCGGCGGCGGGCGATTTCGCCGTCGCGCTCGACGGTTGGCCCGACGATCCCGCAATCGCCGTCCGCGCATATCGCGAGGCGATGATCAGCGGTGACGAGACGCTGGCGCTGCGCGCGGCGCGGGTGCTGGAGGCGGAGAAGGTCGCGCCCATCGACGTCGCGCTCCTCGACATGGCGATCGCCGCGCGCCGACGTGACGCCGCCCAATTCGATGCGGCGGTGGCGCGGCTGGACGACGGACCGCTGCGTATCCTGGCGCCCAGTCTGCGCGGCTGGGCCGCCTGGGATCGCCGCCAACCGGTCGAGCCCATGCTGGCGAGCGCCGGCAAGGAGCCGGTCGCGCGCCGACTGGCCGACGAGACCCGCGTGCTGATCGCGCTCGCCGCGCGACAGATGGATGGCAAGGCGGCTCGCCTGCTGGTCGAGGCGACGCGGCCGCCGGCCGATACGCGCATCGCCGCCGCCGCGCTGATCGCCGGGCGCGGGGACGAGGCGAATGCCCGCGCCATGCTGACCGATCCCCTGGTGTCGGCGACCCGCAAGACATTGGGGGCCAAGCCCAGCCTGGGCTTCGGCGTGTCGCGCCTGTTGCTGCGCGTGGCGGGCGAACTGGTCAGCGAAGGTCCGCGTCCGCTGGTCATCGCGCTGACGCGTACTGCGCTGATCGCCGATCCCGGCAATGATCGCGCCCGGCTGTTGCTGGCGGAGGCGCTGTCCAAGGACGAGGCGTGGGGCTCGGCGCTCGCGGCGGTGGAGGGCGTCGACCCACGCGGTGCCTTCGCTCACCGCGCTGCGATCGTCCGCGTCGGCCTGTTGGCCGAGGCCGATCGACAGGGCGAGGCGCTGATGCTGGCGAAGGGGCTGGCCACCGACAGGCGGGCCACGATCGAGGACTGGCAGCTTTATGCCGATCAGCTGGTCGTCGCCAAGCGGCCCGCCGATGCGGTGCCCTGGTACAGGCGCGTGACCGAGGCGGACCCGCCTTTGCCGTGGGCGGCATGGCTCCAATATGGCGGGGCGCTGGATCAGGCGGGTCTCAAGGACGAAGCGGATGCGGCGCTCGCCAGGGCGGTCGCGCTGGGCCCCGACGAGCCTTTGGCGCTCAATTATCTCGGCTATTCCCGGATCGAGCGGGGGCAGGACGTTCCCGCCTCGCTCGCCCTGCTCGAACGCGCGAGCAAGCTGGCGCCGGAGGATGCCTCGATCACCGATTCTCTCGGCTGGGGCTATTTCAAGGCCGGACAGGTGCGCCGCGCCCTCCCGCTCGTCGAGCGGGCCGCGATGGCGGAGCCGGCCAATAGCGAGATCAATGACCATCTTGGCGATATCTATTGGGCGCTGGGTCGTCATTATGAAGCGCGCTATGCGTGGCGGGCGGCGGCGCTGACGGCCGATGCCGGTGCGCAGGCCGAACTCGCCGCCAAGATCGCACGCTGATCCCCCTTGCCGCTGCGGGCCCGACATCGCATGGGCGGGCGATGACCGCTATCGCCGAGCCCGCGCCCGCCAAGATCAACCTGGCGTTGCATGTCCGCCGCCGCCGGGATGACGGCTATCACGAACTGGAAACGCTGTTCGCCTTTTGCCGTGACGGCGATGTCGTCACGGTGGCACGCGCCGATGCGACCGACCTGACGTTGACCGGGCCGTTCGCGGCCGTGCTGGCCGGCGAGGCGAGCGGGGACAATCTTGTGATGCGTGCCGCGCGTGGCTTTTGCGCGCGCTTCGGGGTTGAAGGGGGGCATGCCATCACGCTCGACAAGCATCTGCCGGTCGCCTCTGGCATTGGCGGCGGCTCGGCCGATGCGGCGGCGACCCTGCGTGCGCTGGCCCGGCTGCACGGCGTGGACGCCGGCCACCCCGAATTGTTCGCGCTGGCGGCGGAACTGGGGGCGGACGTGCCCGCCTGTCTGCTGGGGCGGACCGCGCTGGGGCGGGGCAAGGGCGATGCGCTGCAACCGCTGGAACCGCTCGGCGATCGGCCTGTGCTGCTGGTCAATCCGGGGGTGGGCGTATCGACGGCGGCGGTGTTCGCGCGTTGGGACGGCGTGGATCGCGGCGGCCTGGGCGACGGCGATGTCTGGGCCATGGCGGCGGCGGGGCGCAATGATCTGGAGCCGCCGGCGCGCGCGATTGCCCCGGCGATCGATCACGTGCTGGACCTGCTTGCGAAGGCGCCGGACGTGATCCTGTCGCGCATGTCGGGATCGGGCGCGACTTGTTTTACCGTCTTCGGATCGGTCGAGGCGCGAGACGCGGCCGCGCGGGTCGCCGCGGATCAGGGCTGGTGGACGCTGGCGACTTTTTTACGCTGAACTTTTGTTCCCATCTTGTTCCTATGGAACAAACCACATACATTGCAGATGCGTTGAATGGACCACCAGGTTGGTCTAGCGAAGGAAGCATCTGATGGCCGCCAATCTGAAAGTGATCGAAACAGGCATGGCAACCGCAAACGCAGACCGTCAAAAGGCGCTCGACGCCGCGCTCGCTCAGATCGACCGGGCATTCGGCAAGGGCTCGGCGATGAAGCTGGGACAGAAGGAAGCGATGCAGGTCGAGGCGATCTCGACCGGCTCGCTCGGGCTCGACATCGCGCTGGGCGTGGGCGGCTTGCCGCGCGGCCGCGTGATCGAGGTCTATGGCCCTGAATCCTCGGGCAAGACGACGCTGGCGCTGCACGTCATCGCCGAGGCGCAGAAGATGGGCGGCACCGCCGCCTTCGTCGACGCCGAACACGCGCTTGACCCGGTCTATGCCAAGAAGCTGGGCGTCAATATCGACGAACTGATCGTGTCGCAGCCGGATACCGGCGAGCAGGCGCTGGAAATCACCGACACGCTGGTCCGCTCGAACGCGATCGACGTGCTGGTGGTCGACTCGGTGGCCGCCCTCGTGCCGCGCGCCGAAATCGAGGGCGAGATGGGCGACAGCCATGTCGGCCTTCAGGCCCGCCTGATGTCGCAGAGCCTGCGCAAGCTGACCGGCTCCATCAGTCGTTCGCGCTGCATGGTGATCTTCATC
>NZ_JBNNOB010000152.1:0-7797 GCF_050274375.1 Sphingomonas sp. NPDC019816 | reverse complement strand
GACTTCGCTCAGCCCGAACGGGGGTTGGTGCTATGCCCTCATCCCCCATTCCGTTCAGGCTGAGCGAAGTCGAAGCCCACGCCCCAACGCCCGCCTCAAAGGAAAGGGCGACTTTCCGAAGAAAGCCGCCCCCTCACATCAGAACCGGAACGCCGCCGTCGCGCGCAGCGAGTGCCAGCGGAACTTGTCGTCCGAGCGGCGGATGTCGGTGCCGGTGGTGTTGGGTGCCAGCACGAACGGGTTGTTCGCGGGCGCCGTACCCCGGGTCACGCGGACGCGCGTGTCGTCGTCGCGATACTGGTGGTACATATATTCCATGCCGATCGAGAAATTGCGCCCGATCTTCTGCTCGATACCGCCGCCGCCGAGGAAGCCGAACTGGTTGCGATCACCGCTGATCGCGAAGGCGTTGGCGCCGTTCGAGGTGGCGAACTCACGGTTGATGCGGGCATAGCCGCCGCCGAAGGTGCCGTAGAACAGCGTCTTGTTCGCCGCATAGCCCAGGCGGCCACGGACCGAGGCTTCCCAGTCGATGCTGCGGGTGAAGGTGTACCAGGCCGGGGTGGTCGAGAAGCCCGACACGCTGTCGGTGATCTCGGACTTACCGAATTCGCCGACGACACCGTACACGATGTTGCCTGCCTGATGATCCAAGCCGACGCGGCCATAATAGGCGATGTCGTCGCGGTCCTTGTTGCATCCGGTCGCGCCGTTCTGCGGCGAGATGACGCTACGGGCCTGGCCGTTGCAGAATCCGGGCGAGAAGGCGTTGTTGCCGTTCGCCGTGGTCACGACATCGCCGAAGCGGCCGTCCAGATTGCGGTCGAACAGCAGGCGCGAGCCGACATCGTTGGGCTGCACGTCATAGCCGAAGCTGCCGCCGACATAGGCGCCCGAGAAGGGCGCGACATCGTCGTCGGCCATATAGCTGTCCTGCGCCATCGCCGGCGCGGCGAAAAGCGCCGTGGCGGCGGCGCCCGCCATCCAAAACTTGAACATACACACTCCCATACCCTTGGCTTAAGGTGCCGGTGGAACGGGCGGACGGCGCGGAATATCCCGCCGGTTAATCTGGGCAAAGTTTTGTTGCATTTGCGCCACGGCACCCGGTGCTGGCGCACCGGCCTCTCAGCCCCTATAGTTCCCGTTATGTCCAATGATCTGTTCGCGGGCGGCGCCCGTCCCCAGCCCGCCTATGACGCCTCCTCGATCGAGGTGCTGGAGGGGCTGGAGCCGGTTCGCCGCCGTCCGGGCATGTATATCGGCGGCACCGACGAGCGCGCGCTGCACCATCTGGCCGCCGAAGTGCTCGACAATGCGATGGACGAGGCGGTGGCGGGCCATGCCACCCGGATCGAGGTGAAGCTGGAGCCCGGCAACCGCCTGACCATCGTCGACAATGGTCGCGGCATCCCGGTCGACCCGCACCCGAAATTCCCCGACAAGTCGGCGTTGGAGGTCATTCTCTCGACGCTCCACTCGGGCGGCAAATTTACCGGCAAGGCCTATGCGACGAGCGGCGGCTTGCACGGCGTCGGCATCTCGGTGGTCAACGCGCTGTCGTCGGACACGGTGGTCGAGGTGGCGCGCGAGCGTATCCTCTATCGCCAGCGTTTCGCCAAGGGCGCGACGCTCGGCCCGCTGGAGACAGTGGGCGCGGCCCCCAATCGGCGCGGCACCAGCGTGGCCTTCACCCCCGATACCGAGATTTTCGGTCCCGAACTCGCCTTCAAGCCGGCGCGGCTGCACAAGCTTGTCCGCTCCAAGGCCTATCTGTTCGCCGGCGTCGAAATCCGCTGGCATTGCGCGCCCTCGCTGATCACTGACGACACGCCGGCCGACGCGGTGTTCCAGTTCCCCGGCGGCCTCGCCGACCACCTCAAGGAGCAGATCGGCAACCGCGAATGTGCCACCGCCGATTCCTTTGCCGGCAATCAGGACTTTCCGGGTGAGCAGGGCCGGGTCGAATGGGCGGTCGCATGGCCGCTGTGGAGCGACGGCAGCTATAGCTGGTATTGCAACACCATCCCGACCCCCGATGGCGGCACCCATGAGCAGGGCCTGCGCCAAGCGCTGGTGCGCGGCCTGCGCGCGTTCGGCGAATTGGTGAACCAGAAAAAGGCCAAGGACATCACCGCCGACGACGTCATGGTCGGCTCCGAGCTGATGCTCTCGGTCTTCATCCGCGAACCGCAATTCCAGAGCCAGACCAAGGATCGCCTGACCAGCCCCGAAGCGGCGGGCCTGGTCGAAAAGGCGGTGCGCGACCATTTCGACCATTATCTCTCGGCCAATATGGAGCGTGGCAAGGCGCTGCTCGGCTATGTCCTCGACCGGATGGACGAGCGCCTGCGCCGCAAGGCCGAGCGCGAGGTCAAGCGCAAGACCGCCACCTCGGCGCGCAAGCTGCGCCTGCCCGGCAAGCTGACCGACTGTTCGGCGGACAGCCCCGAGGGGACCGAACTGTTCATCGTCGAGGGCGACTCGGCGGGCGGCTCGGCCAAGCAAGCGCGCGACCGCAAGACCCAGGCGATCCTGCCGATCCGCGGCAAGATCCTGAACGTCGCCTCGGCCACCTCGACCAAGATCCTGCAAAATCAGGAGATCGCCGACCTGACGCTGGCGATGGGTTGCGGCACGCGCAAGGATTGCGACCCGACCCAGCTGCGCTACGAAAAGATTGTCATCATGACCGACGCAGACGTGGACGGCGCGCATATCGCCACGCTCCTGATGACCTTCTTCTTCCAGGAAATGCCCGATCTGGTGCGGCGCGGACATCTCTACCTCGCGCAGCCGCCGCTCTATCGCCTGACGGTCGGCGCCAAGTCGCTCTACGCCCGCGACGACGCCCACCGGGCCGAGCTGGAGCGCACCGCCTTCAAGGGCAAGAAGGTCGATGTCGCGCGCTTCAAGGGCCTGGGCGAGATGAACCCCGGCCAGCTGCGCGAAACGACGATGGACCCGTCGAGCCGCAGCCTGATCCGCATCACCCTGCCCCAGGAATATGAGGAACGCGCAGGGGTAAAGGACCTGGTCGACCGGCTGATGGGCAACAACCCGGCCCACCGCTTCGCCTTCATCCAAGAGAATGCGGCACGGCTGGATGAAGAGGTGATCGACGCCTGACGTCTTTAGGCCCGATCCACATTTTGTAACTTGCAGGATCGCTGCGATCGATACGAATATTCTTCTCCCATTCGGCGTTCATCATGCGTCCGACTCGCGTCGGCGCACTGGGAGAAGGAATTCGGCCGATGATCCTGCTGACGCTGCTTCTGCAATCGCAATTCACCCTGTCCATCCCGGTCGAGAATGGGCCGACCGTGGTCGTAACGGCGGACAGCCTGACACAGACCAAGAAGGCGCTGGACGATTGCCTGGCGCATCGATGCCCGCCGAAGGAGGACATCGCCCGGTCGCTGGCCTATGCCGAGATACAGTTCCTGACCGGCAATTACGAGGACAGCTACCGCACATTGCTGTCATCGCGTGGTCGGAATAGTCGCTATGACTCGGTGCTGCCCAAGGAGGTTGCCGATCTCCACCGCGCGACCAGCCGTCTGGCGAGACTGAATGGCGTTCCAACCAACCCCCGGGTAAACGCGGCCGACGCGGTCTATGCCCTGCGGGCCGGACTGCCTGCGAACGATCCCGCCATCCTTGCCCAACGGCTGGAGGTAGGTGACGAACTGGCGCGGGAGGGACGAGCCGAGGGCGCGTTCCAGCATTATGACTGGGTGGCGCGCGAAGCGGACAAGATCGGCGATTTCAATCTGGTGGGGCAGTCCTATCTCCGCGCGGCGGTTTTGCAGAGCGCGCTGGGTTCGCTATTTCCCGAATATCGGACCCGTGCGCGGGACATGGCCGAGCGTATCCTGAAGCGGCCCGAGCCAGAAATGCTGCCCTATCGCAACGCCGCGCGCGCGATCCAGATTCAACTGGCCGACGAGAAGGACCGCGCCGCCATTGCCGATCAGGTGATCGCGGAGATGGAACCGGGGCAGACCGGCCGCCAGATGCTGATCTTCTCGCCCTCGATCCGACAAGAGGAACTGCATTTCGGCTCGGCGCCGGGCCAGGAAAAAGCTAACTTCGTCGATTTCAGCTATCGGATCACACCGGACGGGCATGTCGTCGACATCACGCCCCAGAATAATAGCGATCGAATTCCCGCTCAGTGGATCGACGTGATCAGCCAAAAACTGGCGCTGCGCCGCTATACGCCCAGAAACGACAGCGATCCGCGAAAGGGGCAGCGACTGGAACGGTTCAGCATCATATCCCCCCAGGCCACATATAAGGGGTCACGGATGCGCAGCCGCGCCGCGACCTGGGAACTCAACACCTTCGATCTGACGGCCGACACCACAAGCTGACGTGCCCCGACGCGTTGACGCGAGCGCGCAATAGCCCGTATGATCGCAAAGGGCGGCCACCTGTGCCGCCCTTTGCTGTTTGAAGGAGACACCCTGTGACCATCACCGCCCTGATGCCCGTCTACCCACGGTGCGGGGTGCGTCCGGTCCGAGGCGAGGGCGTCTATCTCTATGGCGAGGACGGCGAGCAGTATCTGGATTTCGCCGCCGGCATCGCGGTGAACGCGCTGGGCCATGGCCACCCCAAGCTGGTCGAGGCGATCGCCAAGCAGGCCGCGACTCTGATGCATGTGTCGAACCTGTATGGCAGCCCGCAGGGTGAGCATTTCGCCCAACGGCTGGTCGATTCGACCTTTGCCGACACGGTGTTCTTCACCAATTCGGGCGCGGAAGCCGTCGAGTGCGCGATCAAGACCGCGCGCCGCTATCACTTCGCCAATGGCAATCCGCAGCGTCACACGCTGATCACGTTCAACAACGCGTTCCATGGCCGGACGCTGGGCGCGATCTCGGCGACCAACCAGCCCAAGATGCGCGACGGGTTCGAGCCGCTGCTGCCGGGCTTCGCCTATGCGCCGTTCAATGACCTGGAGGCCGCGCTTGCGCTGATCGACGAGAACACCGCCGGTTTCCTGGTCGAACCGATCCAGGGCGAAGGCGGCCTGCGCCCCGCCAACATGGAATTCCTCCAGGGGCTGCGCAAGGCGTGTGACGAGCTTGGTCTGCTTCTGGTGTTGGACGAGGTGCAGTGCGGGTACGGTCGCACCGGCAAGTTCTTCGCGCATGAGCTGTACGGCGTGACGCCCGACATCATGGCCTCGGCCAAGGGCATCGGCGGTGGCTTCCCGCTGGGCGCGTGCCTGGCGACCGAGGAAGCGGCCAAGGGCATGGTCGCCGGCACACACGGCTCGACCTATGGCGGCAATCCGCTCGCCATGGCCGCAGGGGAAGCGGTGCTCGACGTGATGCAGGAGCCGGGCTTCCTGGAGCATGTCGAGGCGATGGGCCAGCGCCTGCGCGCCACCTTGGAGCAGATGATCCCGAATTTCGACCATCTGTTCGAGGAAGTGCGCGGCCACGGCCTGATGCAGGGCCTGAAGATGAAGAGCGACAGCCGTCGTTTCGTCGCGCACTGCCGCGACAACCATGGGCTGCTGCTGGTCGCGGCGGGCGAGAATGTCATTCGCATCCTGCCGCCGCTGACCATCGACGAGAGCCACATCACCGAGTTCGCGACGAAGCTGTCGGACGCCGCGCGCGTCTACGTCCCCGCCGCCGACGATTGATGATCCCTTCCTCCCCGGAGGCAGCGACCGCCGGGGGACGGAGTACCGACCCATGACGATCCGCCACTTCCTGAACCTCGCCGATGCCGGGCCTGCGGGTGTGACCGCCATTTTGCAGGATGCACAGGCGCGCAAGGCCGCGCGCGCCGGCTTCACCAAGGGGCGCGTCGATGCCGATGCGCCGCTGGCCGGGCACACGCTCGCCATGGTGTTCGAAAAGAACTCGACCCGTACCCGCGTCAGCTTCGACATGGCGATCCGCCAGCTGGGCGGCACCTCGATCGTGCTGGATGCGGGCACGATGCAGCTGGGTCGCGGCGAGACGATCGCCGACACCGCGCGCATTCTGTCGGGCTATACCGATGCGATCATGATCCGCACCGACGACCATGCCAAGGTCGAGGAAATGGCCCACTATGCCAGCGTGCCGGTTATCAATGGCCTGACCGACCTGTCGCACCCGTGCCAGATCATGGCCGACCTGCTGACCGTGATCGAGGCGGGCAAGACCCTGTCCGGCATGAAGGTCGCCTGGCTGGGCGACGGCAACAATGTGCTGCACTCGATCGTCGAGGCGGGCGGGCTGCTTGGCTTCGACGTGGTCGCGGCCTGCCCCAACGGTTATCACCCGCTGCCCGGCACGCTGGAGCTGGGCCGGGGCCGCGCGACCTGTTCGACCGATCCCCGTGCGGCGGTCGAGGGCGCGGACATCGTCGTTACCGACACCTGGATCTCGATGGGTCAGGCCCATGCCGAGGAAAAGCTGGCCGCGATGATGCCGTTCCAGGTCAATGCCGCGCTGATGGCGCTGGCCAAGCCCGATGCCAAGTTCCTCCATTGCCTTCCCGCCCACCGCGAGGAGGAGGTGACGTCCGAGGTCATCGACGGCCCGCAGTCGCTGATCTGGCCCGAGGCGGAGAATCGCCTCCACGCGCAGAAATCCGTCCTGCGCTGGTGCTTCGGCCAGATTGGTTGATCGCGGACCGACATTTCCTATCTAGGGAAAGGCCGGCGGCTTCGTCGGCCTTTTCTCTTTTTCCGCCCCACCGGCACCACTCCGCCCGAACCCGGTTCGGAGCGTAAAGGCACGAGCATGACCGACATCACCCTGCCCGACCTCGACCGCGCGATCGGTTTCACCATCCCCGAGCAGCATGCGCGCGGGCGGATGGTGCGGCTGGGGCCGGTGCTGGACGCAATTTTGGCGGCGCATGCCTATCCGCCGGTGATGGAAAAGCTGTTGGCCGAGGCGCTGACGCTGACCGCGCTGATCGGTGCAACGTTAAAGGACACCAGCGGCCAGCTGACCATCCAGACGCGCAGCGACAGCGGCGTGATCCGGTTGCTGGTGTGCGATTATCGTGGCGGCGAACTGCGCGGCTATATCCAGTATGACGAGGAAAAGCTGGCCGAGCTGCCCGCCGACCCGACGCTGTTCGCGCTGTTCGGCCAGGGATACATGGCGATCACCTTCGACCTGGCGGTAACCGGCGAGCGGTATCAGGGCATCGTGCCGATCGATGGTGACACGCTGTCGGCGGCGGCGGAAAGCTATTTCACCCAGTCCGAACAGATTCCCAGCCTGTTGCACGTCGGGATCAGCAAGGAACCGGACGGCCGCACGGTGGCGGGCGGCCTGTTCCTCCAGCACCTACCCGAGGGCGAGGAAGGCCGCGAGCGCCTGCACGTCAAGCTCGACCATCCCGAATGGGAGCATGTCCAGGCGCTGGGCCAGACGATGCAGGCCGACGAGCTGGCCGACGCCGCGCTGCCGCTGGAGACGCTGGTGTGGCGTCTGTTCCATGAGGAGCAGAATGTGCGCGTGTCGGAAAGCCCGGCCATCGTGCGCGGCTGTCGCTGCTCGGCGGACTATATCGCCAGCGTCATCACGAAGTTCTCGCTGGAGGAACGGCGGGAGATGGCGGATGCCGATGGCCTGATCCAGGTCGACTGCGCCTTCTGCGCGACGAAGTTCCCGGTGCCGTTCGATGCGGAGCCTGCGGCCTGACATTTTGAGCAGGATGACATGAGATGTCTCCCCTCCCCTTCAGGGGAGGGGCCGGGGGTGGGGCGTATCCACAAGCGCGGCGTTCGTGGAGAAGCCCCACCCCAACCCCTCCCCTGAAGGGGAG
>NZ_JBNNOB010000151.1:0-8217 GCF_050274375.1 Sphingomonas sp. NPDC019816 | reverse complement strand
GGCGTGGCCTTCATCCCGGACCTTTGACTGCCTGGACAGGCCCCACCCCAACCCCTCCCCTGAAGGGGAGGGGCTAGGAACAAGACGATGACCACCAACACCTCCACCAACTTCGTCAATGTCGGCGAGCGGACCAACGTCACCGGCTCGGCGGCGTTCAAGAAGATGATCCTGGCGGGCGACTATACCCGCGCGGTGGAGGTGGCGCGCAGCCAGGTCGAGAATGGCGCCCAGGTGGTCGACGTCAACATGGACGAAGGGCTGCTCGACGCCGAATACGCCATGACCACCTTCCTCAAGCTGATCGCCGCCGAGCCGGACATTGCGCGCGTGCCGATCATGATCGACAGCTCGAAATGGAGCGTGATCGAGGCGGGCCTGAAGTGCGTGTCGGGCAAGCCGATCGTCAACTCGATCAGCATGAAGGAAGGCGAGGAGGCATTCCTTCACTATGCCCGCCGCTGCATGGCGTATGGCGCGGCGGTGGTCGTCATGGCGTTCGACGAGGTCGGCCAGGCGGATACCAAGGATCGCAAGGTCGAGATCTGCGCGCGCGCCTATGACCTGCTCATGTCCATCGGCTTCCCGCCCGAGGACATCATCTTCGACCCCAATGTCTTCGCGGTTGCGACCGGCATCGAAGAGCATAACAATTACGGTGTCGACTTCATCGAGGCGTGCCGCGAGATCAAGGCGCGCTGCCCCCACGTCCATATCTCGGGCGGCCTGTCGAACCTGTCGTTCAGCTTCCGCGGCAACGAGCCGGTGCGCCGCGCGATGCACTCGGTGTTCCTGTACCACGCCATCCCGGCGGGCATGGACATGGCGATCGTCAATGCGGGCCAGCTCGACGTGTACGACACGATCGACCCCGAACTGCGCCAGGCGTGCGAGGATGTCGTCCTCAATCGCGATCCCGAGGCTGGCGAGCGGCTGGTGGCGCTGGCCGAGCGCTATCGCGGGACCGATGCGGTGGCAGAGAAGCAAGCGGCCGAGTGGCGCAGCCTGCCCGTCACCAAGCGGCTGGAATATGCGCTGGTCAAGGGCATCGACGCGCATGTCGTCGACGATACCGAGGAATGCCGCCAGGCTTTCGCGCGGCCGATCGAGGTGATCGAAGGGCCGTTGATGGACGGTATGAACGTCGTCGGCGACCTGTTCGGATCGGGCAAGATGTTCCTGCCGCAGGTGGTGAAGTCCGCCCGCGTCATGAAGAAGGCGGTCGCGCACCTGCTGCCCTTCATCGAGGCGGCTAAGGAGCCGGGCGCCAAGGGCAAGGGCAAGATCGTGCTCGCTACCGTGAAGGGCGACGTCCACGATATCGGCAAGAACATCGTCGGCGTCGTGCTCCAGTGCAACGGCTTCGAAGTGGTCGATCTGGGCGTCATGGTGCCTTGGTCGAAGATCATCGAAGCGGCGAACGAGAATGACGCCGACATGATCGGCCTGTCGGGCCTCATCACCCCCTCGCTCGACGAGATGGTGACGGTGGGCGAGGAGATGCAGCGGGCGGGGATGACCATGCCGCTGCTGATCGGTGGCGCGACCACCTCCAAGGTCCACACCGCGCTGCGCATCGCGCCCGCCTATGAGGGGCCGGTGGTTCACGTCCTCGACGCATCCCGCGCGGTCGGCGTCGCGACCACGCTCGTCTCCGATACCCAGCGCGACCCCTATGTCGCGCAGGTCGCGGCCGATTACGAAGCCGTCCGCAAGGCGCGCGAGGGGAAGGGGGCCAATGCCCTGTTGCCGCTGGAGGAGGCCCGCGCGCGTGGCTTCGTCGCGGACATGGCGTTGAAGGCGGGCGATCCGAAGCAGCCGGGCGTGCATGTCTATCAGGACTGGGACCTATCCGACCTGCGCGACTATATCGACTGGACGCCCTTCTTCCGCGCCTGGGAGCTGGCGGGCAACTTCCCCGCCATCCTGACCGACGAGGTCGTCGGCGAGAGCGCCAGCGGGCTCTATGCCGATGCGCAGGCCATGCTCGACACGATCATCGCCGAGAAGTGGCTGACGGCACGCGGCGTCGCTGCGCTCTGGCCGTGCCGCCGTGACGGTGACGACGTGATCCTGACCGCCGAGGGTGAGGAAACCCGCATCCCGTTCCTGCGCCAGCAGATCGCCAAGCGCGAAGGCCGCGCCAACATGTGTCTGGCCGACTTCATCGACCCCGCAGGCGACTGGATCGGTGGCTTTGCGGTCGGCATCCACGGCATCGACGCGCATATCGAACGCTTCCGCAGCGGCCATGACGATTACAACGACATCCTGCTCAAGGCGCTGGCCGACCGTCTGGCCGAAGCGTTCGCCGAGCGGCTGCACGCGCATGTCCGCACCGACCTGTGGGGCTATGCGGCGGGCGAGCAGCTGACCAATGAGGCGCTGATCCGCGAGCAATATCGCGGCATCCGCCCCGCGCCGGGCTATCCGGCCTGCCCCGAGCACAGCATCAAGCGGACGCTGTTCGACCTGCTGGGCGCCGAAGAGGCGGTCGGGCTGGAACTGACCGACAGCTTCGCAATGCTGCCGACGGCGGCGGTCAGCGGCTTCTACTTCGGCCATGGCCAGGCGGAGTATTTCGGCGTGGCGCGGATCGGCGAGGATCAGGTGGCGGACTATGCCGCGCGGCGCGGTGTCGACATGGCGCAGGCGACGCGGTGGCTGCGCCCCAATCTGGACTGATGGGGCCCGCCGGTTAGCATCGACTCGGCCCGTGGCCCGTCGATCACGGGCTCGGGTGGGGATATTGATCTTTATCAATAACCGTAGCAATCGGCGGCAATATATTGCGAGATATGGCTTTTTCGGGAACGCGGCCCCGACCCCCGCGTTAGCCCAACCCATGCTAGAATCTCGCAGTTCCCTTTTCCCCATCGCTGACCCCAGCGAAGCGGAATCCGCCGATCTCCTGCGTGCGCATATCGCCGCCGCCGATTTCCCATGTGTCGGTGCCAAGTCGGCGATGGCGCGCGGGACGCTGGAGATACTCGGCGCGCGCGACATCGCCAGCGCTTGGGACGATCTGCGCATACACGACACGCTTCGCCGTTTCGCCGAACAGTATCGCGCCGAGCCGCAATTGTTCCGCAGTATGGCGGTGGTCTTCGCCGGGCCGACCGAACTCGACGAGACGGCGTTCGAACGGGCGGTCTGGGCGCGGATCCAGTCGCTGTCGGACAAGGATGTCTGGTTGGGCCAGGATTGGGACGCACGGGTCAGCCCCAACCCGGAAGACCCGCATTTCTCGCTGTCCTTCGGCGGCGAGGCGTTCTTCGTCGTGGGGCTGCATCCGCATGCCAGTCGCCCGGCGCGCCGCTTTCCGCGCCCGGCGATGATCTTCAACCTGCACGACCAGTTCGAGACGCTGCGCGCGCAAGGGAAATACGAGACGATGCGCGAAAAGATCATGGTGCGTGACGAAGCGCTGGCGGGATCGCGCAACCCGATGCTGGCGCGGCATGGCGAGATGAGCGAGGCGCGCCAGTATAGCGGGCGCGTCGTCGATGCAGAGTGGCGCTGCCCCTTCCATTATGCCGGCCAGACCGATGGCGCGCAGTCATGAGCGCGGCCATGGTCGAAATTCCCCCGCGTAGCGGCGACGCGTTTCGCATGGCCAAGGGCGACAGCCTGACGGTGATCGATCCGCGCGGCCGACAGGTCGCCGACCTTCTGGCCTTCAACGCCGATGATCTGGACGAGGTAATCTCCTCGGGCCGCACGCTCGATTATGCCGAGACGATCCGACTGACGACCGGGCACAAGCTCTATTCCAATCGCTCTCGGGTGATGCTGGAAATCGTCGAGGATAGCGTCGGTATGCACGACTTCCTGTTGACGCCATGCTCGGTCGATACGTTCGACCATTTCTATCCCGACCTGCCGCGCCACCGGGGCTGTTTCGGCAATCTCGCCGCCGCCCTGGAGCCTTACGGCGTGGTGCCCGACCGGATTCCGGTGGCGTTCAACTGCTTCATGAATGTGCCGGTCAATGGCGAGACGGGCAAGCTGGAGGTCCTGCCGCCGCTCAGCGGGCCGGGGGATCATATCCGCTTCGTCGCGCAGATGGACTTGGTGATCGGGCTGACGGCCTGTTCGGCGCCCGCGTCGAACGGCGGGTCGTTCAAGCCGATCCAGTACCGGGTGGATCGGGCCTGAAAATCATCCCCGGCACGGGGCGGGGGGACCGCTCGCAGAGCGGTGGAGGGGGATCGCCGCTGGGCTAGTCCCTAGACGAAGCCCCCCCTCCGTCAGCGCTGCGCGCCGCCACCTCCACCTCCCCGTGCCGGGGAGGATATCATCACCGCTTACATGTATCCGCCGCGCCCGGGTCGAGGTCCAGGCAGCGGCCGTCGACACCCGTCATCGGCAGGCCGATCGTCGCGGCCAGCGTGGGCGCGATGTCGACCGTCTCGACCGACAGCGGCTGTTCGAAGCCTGCCATCCCCTTGCGCCAGAACAGGATCGGCACGCGGCGGTCATAGTCCCAGGGCGAGCCGTGCGTCTCGACATAGCCGGGTGCCGGCTCCTCGATCGTGGTCACGCGCGGGTTGAGCAGGATCAGCAGATCGCCCGACCGGGTCGGATCGAACGAGGATCGCGCCTTCTGCTTCAGCGTCCAGGTCTCGGGCGGCGTGGTCGGCCAGGGCGTCGCGGCGATCTCGTCGCGGGTCAGCGCGGCGGCGACCTGGGGCAGCGCCTCGTAACGGCGCTTCGCCTCGGCAAGCACCTTCGCGCGAGTCGCGGCGGGCAGGTCGCGGTTGATATAGATGTCGCCTTCCGCGCTCATCATGATCGGCGGCGTGTTGGACAGGCCCATGTCGCGCGCGATGGCGGCGGCCATCGCCTTGGTCTTGGCCTCGGGCGCGACATGGCTTTCCATCGGCATGGCGCGGATCTGCTGCCGCTCGGTCATGTCGTGCGCGCCGTGATCAGCGGTCAGCATCACCTCATAGTCCACGCCGGTCTGGTCGAGCACCTCGAAGAAGCCGGCCAGCGAGCGGTCGAGTTCGGCCATCTGGATGCACATCTCGGTGCCTTGGGTGCCCAGCGCATGGCCGATATAGTCGGTCGCCGACAGGCCAACCGAGAGGATGTCGGTCGCCGGCCCCTTGCCGAGCTGCATGTCCTGCACGAAGCCCGCCGCCATCGCCAGCACCGCCGCGTCGGCGGCCGGCGAGACGCGGAACGCCTTCAGATCGCCTGCGCCGCGTGCGAAGCGGCCGGTGCCCAGCGTCTGGCCGCCCACCGTGATCGGCCGGTCGAGCGGCTTGCAGTAACCGGGCAGCGGCAGCGCCTCCTGCGGGCGGGCGATGAGATCGGCGACCGCCTTGCGCGTACGCTCGACCACTGGCGGCACCGCGCGGCCGGCATAGGAGACATAGGTCTTGCCGTCCCACCACCAGATCTCGTCCATCTTGTGGCCGCCCATCATCACCGCGGCGCGATCCTTGCCCGCGACCGAGACGGTGCGCACGCGGGGATCGGCGGTCTTCATCCGCTCGCCCAGCGTCGGCACCTTCAGATGCTTGTCGGAGACGGTGTAGTTATTGTGGTCGTTGCCCGCGACGCTTTCGTCCTCCGAGCAATAGACGATCTTGTCGGCACGGTTCACCGACTGGTCGACCCAGTTGTTGGCGATGATGCCGGTATGCGCGGGGCGATAGCCGGTCAGGATGGTCGAGTGGCCCGGGCACGTCTCGGTCGCGGCATGGCTCTGATAGCCTGAAGGAAAGACCGCTCCGGTCAGCAGCCGCGCCATGCCGCCGGTGAAGCGGTTGCGATACTGCGCGAACAGATCGGCCGAGAACTGGTCGACCGAGATCGCGACGATCAGCTTGGGCGGAGTCGTGGGGAAGGGGGGCAGCGGCGTCGTCGCCGGACGGTTGGTCAGGCTGGCGGGCGCGGGGCCGGGCTCCGGGCTGGCCTGCTGGGCGATAACGGGCGCGGCGAGCAGCGCGGCGGAGGCGAGGAGTGCGGTGCGAAGCGCGACGGGGAGCGACATCATGGGCATCCTTGATGCAAAGCGGAAACGGCGGCGCTATGGAACGCCAAACGGGTATAGGGCAAGGTCGATGCGCGGTTGGTTTTACATCCTGATGACGGCGCTGTTCATGATGGTCGCCACCGCGCCCGTCATGGCCGACAGCGCGCCGCCGCTGGCGCCCGGCGCGATCCATCTGCCGATGCGGCTGGTCCCCGAAACTGCTACGCCGCGTGCCGGCTCGACGGTCACGCTCGCCATCGCGGCGACGCCCGACAAGGGCTGGCACGGTTACTGGAAGAATGGCGGCGATGCCGGCCTGCCGACCGAGGCGCATTGGACCCTGCCATCCGGCGTCACGGCGGGTGCGCTTCGCTATCCGGTGCCGGGACGGCTGAAGATCGCGGGGCTGATGAACTATGTCTATGAGCGGCCCTTCGCGCTGCTCGTCGACCTGTCCGTGCCCGCCGGGCTGAAGGCGGGCACCGCGCTGCCGGTGTCGGTCAAGCTCGACTATCTGGTGTGCACCGACACGATCTGCGTGCCCGAAAGCCAGACCCTGTCGACCAGATTGACGGTCGGCGACGGCGCGATCGATCCGGCGGTGCGCGCCGAGTTCGACCGCTGGCGCGCGGCCTTGCCCAAGCCGCTGGGCGGCGAGGGCGTGATTGAGACCCAGGGCAAGACGGTGCGCATCGCCGTGCCGCTACCCGCTGCGGTGGGGGTCGAGGACGCCTATTTCTTCCCCGATCGCAGCGGCATCATCGATCATGCCGCCGATCAGGCGCTGGTGCGGCAGGGCGATCAGGCGATCCTGACCATCCCGGCCGCCGCCGTGCCGACGCCGGGGCCGATGTCGGGCGTGCTGTCGATCGGCGAGGGCAAGGGGCTGGCCTTCACCGCCAAGCCGGGGGCGATCGCGGGTGCCGCCGATACGAGCAAGGGGTTTGGTGCGATCGTGCTGGCCTTTCTGGGGGCGGTACTGGGCGGGTTGCTGCTCAACATCATGCCCTGCGTCTTCCCGATCCTCAGCCTGAAGGCGCTGAGCCTGGCGCGGGGCGGGGCCGACGAACGCCATGCCCGGACCGAGGCGTTTGCCTATACGGCGGGCGTAGTGCTGGTCTGTGTCGGGCTGGGTGTGATCCTGTTGGCCCTGCGTGCCGGTGGGCAGAGCGCGGGCTGGGCGTTCCAGTTGCAGGACCCGCGCGTGATCGGTGTGCTGCTGCTGCTGGTCGCGGGCATCGCCTTCAATCTGGCGGGGCTGTTCGAGCTGCCGACGCCCGCCTTTGCCGGGCGTTCGGGCGCGATGGGATCGTTCGCGACCGGCGCGCTGGCGGCGTTCGTCGCGACGCCCTGTTCGGGCCCGTTCATGGCGGGCGCGCTGGGCGCGGCGCTGGTGCTGCCCGCCGCCGCCGCGCTGGCGGTGTTCGCCGGGCTGGGGATCGGTATCGCGCTGCCCTTCCTCGCGATCGGCTTCATCCCCGCGCTGCGGCGGCGGCTGCCCAAGCCGGGAATGTGGATGGTGCGGCTGCGGCATATCCTGTCGGTGCCGATGTTCCTGACCGCGCTCGCGCTGGCCTGGATATTGGGGCAGGAGGCGGGGGTGACCGGCATGACGCTGGGCCTCGCCGCCGCCTTGCTCGCCTCGCTGGGTTTCTGGTGGACGGGGCTGCGCCAGCATGGCGGCAAGGGACGCGCCTTTTGGCCCGCGCTCGTCATGCTGGTGCTGGCGGTCGCGATCGTCGTGACGGTCAAGCCCGCCGCCGCCATCGCCAAGTCGGCGGCCGACACCGCATTCACCGAGGCAAAGCTGGACTCGCTGCGCAAGGAGGGGCGGCCGGTCTTCGCCTATTTCACCGCCGACTGGTGCCTCAGCTGCAAGGTCAATGAAGCCGCCGCGATCGAGCGCTCCTCGGTCCGCGATGCGTTCGCGCGCAACAAGGTGGCGGTCCTGGTCGGCGACTGGACCGATGGCGATCCCGTGCTGGGACGGTTTATCGAGCGGCATAACCGGGCGGGGGTGCCGCTATACCTTTACTACGCGCCGGGCGCGAAGGAGCCGCAGGTGCTGCCCCAGGTGCTGACGCCGTCGATGCTGGAGAAGCTGGGGGCATAAGTATCTATAATTCCTCCCCTGCAAGGGGGACTGTTCACCGTGGCTGCTTTTCGGGTTCTTCTTCGTTCTGGTGATTTGGAACAGGGAGGATGGAATGCGATGTCCGGTTTGTGAGGGA
>NZ_JBNNOB010000150.1:0-8279 GCF_050274375.1 Sphingomonas sp. NPDC019816 | reverse complement strand
TTCGCGCCCCTTCATTTCCGCGCCGCGCTCGGTACGGACCCAGCCGCGTTGCGGCCCGGCATGGCCGCGCACCAGCTCGGCCGCGTCGGGGTTGCGCTTCTGCGGCATGATCGAGCTGCCGGTCGACCATTGGTCGGAGAGTGCGACGAAGCCGAAGGGCTGCGACGCCCAGAGCACGAACTCTTCCGCAAGGCGCGACAGATGCAGCGAGCAGTTGGTCGCCGCCTGGAGATAGTCGATCGCGAAGTCGCGGTCGCTGACCGCGTCGAGCGAGTTGCGCGTCGGCGCATCGAAGCCCAGCGCGGCGGCCGTCATGTGCCGATCGACCGGGAAACCCGTCCCCGCCAGCGCCGCCGAGCCGAGCGGGCACTGGTTCATCCGCGCGCGCGCATCGGCGAAGCGGCTGGCGTCGCGCACGATCATCTCGTGATAGGCCATCAGATGATGGCCCAGCGTCACCGGCTGCGCGGACTGAAGATGCGTGAAGCCCGGCATCACGCTGTTGGCATGTTCCTCGGCACGGGTCAGCAGCGCCTCGCGCAGCGCGCCCAGCGCCACCAGCGTCTCGTCGATCGCATCGCGTACCCACAGGCGGAAATCAGTCGCCACCTGGTCGTTGCGCGACCGCGCGGTGTGCAGGCGCCCCGCGACCGGGCCGATCAGTTGGGCCAGCTTCGCCTCGGTCTGCATATGGATGTCTTCGAGGGTCAGGTCCTCGGCCACGCCATTGGCGGCATAATCCTCGGCGACCTTATCCAGCCCGGCGGCGATCGTCGCGGCGTCCTCGGCCGACACGATGCCCTGTTCGCCCAGCATGGCGACATGCGCCTTCGATCCGGCGATGTCCTGTTTCCACAGTCGCTTGTCGAAGGGGATGGACGCGTTTATCTCGCGCATCACCGCGGCGGGACCTTCTGCGAAGCGCCCGCCCCACATTGCGTTGGAGCCGCCCATGTCGTCGCGTACCGTGATCGCCTGTCTCCTGGGGCTGATGGTCGCCGGGTGCGATAAGCAAAGCCCCGCCCCGGAGCAAGCCGCCAACACCGCCAGCGGAGAAGTTTCGAGCGGCGAGGTGACGGGCGGCGAAGTCACCGCCGCCCCCGCCCCCGAAGCCCCCAAGCCCGCCGGCACGGTCGACCGTGCCCACAAGGGCGAAGCGGCCCCGACGCTGGGCTTCACGACGCTGGACGGCAAGCCGGCCACCCTCGGCGATTTCCGGGGCAAGCCGGTGCTGGTCAATCTCTGGGCGACCTGGTGCGGGCCATGCGTCGCCGAGATGCCGACGCTCGCCGCCACGGCCGAACGGCTGAAGGGCAAGGTCGCGGTGATCGCGATCAGCCAGGACCTGGACGGCGCGGCCAAGGTCACGCCCTTCCTGGCCGGTCGCAAGCTCGACGCGCTGCCCGTCTATCTCGACCCCAAGCTGGGACTGAGCACCCATTACCGCGCCAATCTGCCGACCACGATCCTCTACGATGCGACTGGCAAGGAGATCTGGCGCGTGACCGGCGGGTTCGACTGGGCCGGGACCGAGGCGCAGAAACTGCTCGCCGAGGTGTAAGGGACAGACCGTTGCCTATGGTTTAAGCCCCCCGTTCAGGCTGAGCGAGGTAGAACTGCATCTGGATGAAAAAGAACCCCGCCCGGCCTTTGGGCCGAACGGGGCAGTCTGGGTTTAAATGCGCACGCCAGAGCGTCGAACGGGGGGCGACGGTCCGCCGCCCCCATCCGTCATCAGAACTCGGCGGTCAGGCCGATGAAGACGGTCCGGCCGACCGCATCATACAGGCCCGGATAGGTGTTGCCGTTGCCGAACGAGGTCAGCAGGCCCTGCGCGATGATCGGCGGATCCTTGTCGAACAGGTTGTTGACGCCCGCGCGGAAGACGATGCCGTCCTGCACCTTGGCGGTGCCGGCGAGGTCGAAGTAATTATACGCCTTGATCCGGCTGTTGAACGCCGACGGCGTGCCCGACAGGTTCGGATCGGACGAGTTGCTGGTCAGGTTCGTCGCGCCGATATAGCGCCAGTTGAGCGACAGCGAGCCGACCTTGGCCGCATCGGTCCAGGTGAAGCGCGCCTGGTGCCGCCATTCGGGCGTCGGCTGGCCGCAAACCGGGCCGAAGAAGCCGACACAGTCATAGGAACCGAGACCCGGCACCGGCTCGTTGACCAGCTTGCGGTTCCAGTTGCCCTGGAAATCGACGCCCAGCGAGCCGACGCCGCCCAGCGGCTGGAGATAATTGAGAAGGAAATCGACACCCGAGGTGCGCAGCGAGCCGGTATTCTGCGTCGTCGAGACGATATAGCCCTGGTCGCCGAAGATGATGCCGCCGCGCGGATCGCGGTTGAACAGGTTGCAGAAGAACGGGTTGCCGGTTGCGATGCACTGGCTGATCGTCTGGTTGACCGAGATCGAGCCGATATAGTCGCGCACGCGGATGTCGTAATAATCGACCGAGAAGGTCAGGCGGCGCAGGAAGCTGGGCGTGAAGACGATGCCCGCCGTATAGGTGTCGGCGGTTTCGGGACGCAGCGCCGGATTGCCGCCGAACTGCGCGGTGCAGGTTTCCGCCGGGCAGTCGGTGATACGGCCATATTGCGCCTGGGTCACGCCGGTGCGCGCACATTGGGCGAAGGTCGCGGTCGGCGTCGCGGTGGCGCAGGGGTCCTGCGCGCTGACATTGCCGTTGAACTGCGGCCCGAACAGCTCGGACACATTGGCGGCGCGGATCGCGCGGTTGTAGCTGCCGCGCAGACGGACGTCGCTGGTCGGCGCCCAGGACAGCTCGGCCTTGTAGGTCGAGACGATCTTGGACAGGTTGCTATAGTCCGATCCGCGATAACCGGCGTTGAGCGACAGGTCCTTGAAGAAGGGCTTGTCCTGGATCAGCGGCACTTCGATTTCGGCGAAGACTTCGTTTACGTCGAACCGGCCTTGCGTCTCCTTCGTCCCCTTTTGCAGGGCGAGCGCGTCGGCGCGGAACTCCAGGCTCTCATAGCGATGCTCGACGCCAAGGACGACGCCGATGCCGTCATTCGACCAGGGCGACTTCACGCCATAGGTGCCCAGGTCGGCGCTGATATTGCCGCTCAACACGGTTTCCTTGTCGACGCCGCGAGTCGAGGTCGGCGCGTAGATGTAGCCGAAGGCCGCATCCGAGATGCCGTTGAAGCGGAAGATGTCGAGCGGAATGCAGTTCGGGTCGGTGCCGTCGATCACCGATTTGCAGGTGGGCGTGCCGTTGCGGTTGACCACCTGGATCGCGCGGTTGGCGCGCGACGGGTCGATGTCGTTCGAATAGGTCTCGTTGAACAACACCGTCGAGAACAGCGCGTTGGCGTCATAGCGGATGCCCTCCGCGATCTGGCCGCGCACGCCGCCCGAGAAGCGGTAGTCGGTGTGACGCAGATCGTCGCGACGCGGCCGCGCGTTCCCGGCGACCGGGCGATAGCCGATATAGGCCTGTTGCGAGGCGTTGGTGCCATAGGCGTTGCCGCACAGGATCTGACCCTGCTGCGCGCTCAGGAACGGATTGTCGCAATTGATCGTGTAGGTGTAGCCCTGGAACAATGCGGAGGGGGCGACCTGCGAATTGGTGTGGTCGTCCATGAACATGACGCTGCCATAGGCCTCGATCGCGGGCGTGATCTCGTACTTGGCGAAGGCGCCGGCGGTGTAGCGCGTGTCGTTGCGCTGGAAATAGTTCAGCGGCGCATAATTATAGCGGAAGCTGTTGTCATAGGGCACCCAGGTGCGGTTGCCGTCGCGGGTGTTGTTGAAACGGCCCGCATCGGCGCTGGGACCGGTGATCGGGTCGAACAGGCCATATTGGTTGTTGCTCGATCCGCCGCAGGTCAGCGTCGAATTGCCCGCCCCCGCCGGATCGAAGGCGCAGGACGAGACGTCGCGATTGCCCTGCAGGATCGGCTTGGTGTCGCGATAGCCGAAATAGGCGGTCACATTGCCGCGTCCGTCGGGGAAGTTGGTGCCGAAGGCCAGGTTGACGTCCAGCTTCTGCCCGTCGAGGATCATCGGCTGGGCCAGGCGGTAATTGGCCTGACGCTGGATGCCGCGCGCGAAGTCGTTGTCGTTCTGGTGCTGGGCGAAGCCGTACTGCACATCGGCGCGCACGCCGTTCAGATCGTCGCGCAGGATGAAGTTGACCACGCCCGAGATCGCGTCCGAGCCGTACACCGCCGAGGCACCGCCGGTCACCACGTCGACGCGCTTGATCAGCGCGGTCGGCACGAAGTTCAGGTCGTTGGCCTGCACCGGCAGCATGCGCTGCCCGTTGATCAGCACCAGGTTGCGGTTGCTGCCCAGGTTGCGCAGGTTGACGCGCGCGGTGCCGTCCGAGCCGTTCGAGCCATTCTCATTGGCGTCCGGCGTCACCTGCGGCAGGCGGTTGAGCACATTCTCGACCTGGACCGCGCCCTGATAGCGGATCTCGGTAGCATCGACGACGGTCAGCGGGCTGTTGCTGGTCAGGTTGGGCCGTTGCAGGCGGGTGCCGGTGACGACGATCGCCTCGCCGTCCTGTCCTGCCTCTCCGTTACCCGCAATCTTGGCGGCGTCGGACGTCGCCCCCTGCTGCTGGGCTTTCGCCGTCGACACCGAGAGTAGCGCAATCGCAATGGCACCGGCCGAACAGGCCAGCTTCTTGTAATTTCCGGTCACGGATGACCCCCCTCTTTGATCTTATAGGACCAAAGGCTGACCCAAGATCACGCCCATGTCAAATATATTATACCATCTTTAGGATGCTATTTTTGGATAGGAGGTCGGGTGAGCAGTCCCAGGCAACCGATCATCGCATGTTGCGTTGCACCAATGGATCGTTGCGCCCAGCGAACTATCGGACGTGACGAATGACGCTTCAGGGAGCCGATGATGCAGGCCAATCGCCGCGAGCTGGTCGCCGCCTTCGCCATTTTGGGACTGTCGCCGGCAATGGCCACCCGCCTCGCCGCACAGAGTGCCGCACCGCTGGGCAAGGAGCAGCCCTTTTCCTGGGCGATGCTCCAGAGCCGGGCCGAGCAGCTGGCGCATCGGCCCTATACGCCACAAGCCAAGGTCGAGGCCGCCGCCGCGATCGATTATGACGCGGTCGGCACCATCCGCTACCGCGACGACAAGACGCTGGCGGGCGGCATCCGGCTGTTCCCGCTCGGCCGCTATGCCCCCAACCCGGTCGGCATCCACATCGTCGAGGGCGGCACCGCGCGCACCGTCCCCTTCTCGGCCGACCTGTTCACCGCGGAGGCGGGCCATGCGCCGCCGCTCGGCATCGCCGGCTTCCGCGCGATGACGGCGGACGGCAAGAGCGACTGGCTGGCGTTCCAGGGCGCCTCCTATTTCCGCACCGCCGGCGCGCAGGACCAGTACGGCCTGTCGGCACGCGGCATCGCGATCGATACCGGCATCGACGGGCGCGAGGAATTCCCCGCCTTCACCGATTTCTGGATCGAGCGGACGGGCGCGCAGGCCTATACCGTCCATGCGCTGCTCGACGGGCCGAGCGTCACCGGCGCGTACCGAATCGAGTCGGCCAAGGCCGCGAACGGCGTCGAACAGCGCGTGTCCGCCGTCCTGTTCTTCCGCCGCGACGTCGAGCGGCTGGGCATCGCGCCCGCGACCAGCATGTTCTGGTATGGCGAGGGCAATCGTGCGGCGGGCAGCGACTGGCGGCCCGAGATTCACGATTCGGACGGCCTCGCGCTGCTGACCGGCGCGGGCGAGCGGCTGTGGCGGCCGCTGGTCAATCCACCGCGTCCCACGCTGGACAGCTTCGCCGACACCGATCCGCGCGGCTTCGGCCTGCTCCAGCGCGACCGCGACTTCGACCATTATCAGGACGACGGCGCCTTCTACGACCGGCGCGCGAACCTGTGGGTCCAGCCGCAAGGCGACTGGGGGCGTGGGCAGGTGATGCTCTACGCCTTCCCCACCAATTCGGAGACGGTCGACAATATCGTCGCCTTCTGGAACCCCGCCGATGCGCCCAAGGCCGGGCAGAAGCGCCAGTTCGATTACCGGTTGAGCTGGACATCGACCGACCCCACCGTGGTGCCCGCCGTCGCCCATGCGGTCGATGAATGGACCGGCGCCGCCGGCCGGCCGGGGGCCGAACCGACGCCGGGCGCACGCAAGCTGGTGGTCGATTTCGTCGGCCCGGCGCTGGCCGGCCTCGACCGACAGAGCAGTGTCACCGCCGACATCTCCGTTGCGCGCGGCAAGATGCTGACCCAGGCCGCCTATCCGGTGGTCGGGCAGGTCAATCGCTGGCGCGTGACCGCCGACATCGCGCCGGAAGGACAGGGACCGGCCGATGTCCGCCTGTTCCTGAAGCGGGGGGGCAAGGCGCTGACCGAAACGGTGCTGATGCCGGTCTTCCTGCCATGAACCATCCCCACGCGATGATGCCCGAGCCGGCGCCGCTGACCATGGAGGTCCAGCGGTTCGACGGCCCGCCGCCGCCGCACGACGCCCCCGATCCGCGCCCGGGCATCAACCTGTCCCCCGACGATATCCTGACGCGTCGGCTGTTGCTGGTGCTGATCACCGGTTTGCTCGCTACCGCCGCCTCCGCGTCGGTCAAGGAGGCGTTGCTCAGCGACGGGTTCAGCCTGCTCGACGGGCTGCTCCTGCTGCTGTTCTTCCCGCTGTTCGCCTGGATCTCGTTCGGCTTCGTGACGGCGGCGATCGGCTTCATCCTGCTGATCTCGCGCGCGCATCCCGGCATCACCGCCGCCCCCAAGAACGCCGCGCCGCCGACCGCGCGCACCGCCGTGCTGGTGCCGGTGCACAATGAGGATGTCGATGCGGTCTTCGACCGGATCGCGCGCATGGCGGTCATGATCGACCGCGCGGGCGCGGCCGACCGCTTCGCCTTTTTCGTTCTGTCCGATTCGGGCGAAGCGGCGGAGGACGAAGAGCGCGCCGCCTGGGAATGCTGGGCGCCGCGCCTGCGGGTGCCGCTCTATTATCGTCGCCGGACCGAGAATGTCGGGCGCAAACCCGGCAATGTCGCCGAATGGATTCGCAACCATGGCGGCGGGTACGACTTCATGCTGATGCTCGACGCCGACAGCCTGATGGGCGGCGACACCATCGTCGGCATGGCGCAGGTGATGGAGCAGCGCCCGTCGATCGCGCTGTTGCAAACCGTGCCGATGATCATCGGCGCGACGACCTTCTTCCAACGCTGGATGCAATTCGCCAGCCGCTTCTACGGACCGATCTCGACCGCTGGCCTCGTCTGGTGGTCGGGGTCCGAATCGACCTTCTGGGGTCATAATGCGCTGATCCGCATCCGCGCCTTCGCCGAGAGTTGCGGCCTGCCCGACCTGCCCGGACGGCCGCCCTTCGGCGGTACGATCATGAGCCATGACATGGTCGAGGCGGCGCTGCTCCGCCGGCGCGGCTGGCGGCTGCACATGCTGATGGTCGAGGACAGTTTCGAGGAGTTTCCGCCCACTCTGATCGACCAGGCGGTGCGCGACCGGCGCTGGGCGCAGGGCAATATCCAGCATCTCAAGCTGCTGGGGGCGAGCGGGTTCCACTGGATCAGCCGGTTGCAGTTGCTGATCGGTGCCTCCGCCTATCTGATGTCGCCCGCCTGGCTGATCCTGATCGCCACCTCGATCGCGCAGAGCCTGTCCGACGATGCCGCGACGGTGCGCGCGGTCACCTCGACCCAGGTGCTGGTCGTGACGCTGGTCCTGCTGTTCGGGCCGAAGGTGCTCAGCATCCTCTGGGCGATGGCGGATGCCGAACGGCGGGCGAGCTATGGTGGGGCGAAGGGCATCCTGGCCTCGGTCGCGCTTGACGTGCCGCTGTCGATTCTGACCGCGCCCGTCGTCGCGCTCACCCAGACGATCGATCTGATCAACATCGTGCGCGGCAAGCCGTCGGGCTGGAGCCCGCAGAGCCGGGTGCGCGACGGCTTGGCGGCGGCGGATGCGATGCCGCGCTATTACTGGCATCTGGGAGTGGGGGCCGCGTTGGTGGTCGTGTCGTTCCTGAACCCGATGCTGGGGGCGTGGCTGTCACCGGTGACGCTGGGATTGCTGCTGGCGCCGTGGATGGCGATGGAGACCGCCAAGGTGCGGCCGGGCGAGCGGCTGGCGAAGAAGGGCGTGTTCGCGGTGCCGGGGTCGGAGGTGGCGGAGCCGGTTCGGCCTTTGGCTTTGGCGTGACGGTACAGCGTGGGCTTCGACTTCGCTCAGCCTGAACGGGGTTTTGGGAAGATGTCTATCTACAACAGCCGTTCAGCC
>NZ_JBNNOB010000149.1:0-8454 GCF_050274375.1 Sphingomonas sp. NPDC019816 | reverse complement strand
GGCAGCGAGCCGATATAGGTCCGACGATGGCCACGAATCTCGGCCTCGTCGCGCACGCCGCCCAAGCTCTGGCGGATGAACTCGCGCCCGCACGCCTTGGCGATCGACTGGCCAAGCGAGGTCTTGCCGACGCCCGGCGGGCCGACGAGGCACAGGATCGGCCCCTTCAGCTTGTTGGTGCGCGCCTGCACGCCCAGATATTCGACGATCCGGTCCTTCACCTTCTCCAGCGCATAATGATCCTGGTCGAGGATCGCCTGCGCCGCCGCAATGTCCTTCTTGACCTTGGACTTCTTGCCCCAGGGCAGACCGAGCAGCACGTCCAGATAGTTGCGCACGACCGTCGCCTCGGCGCTCATCGGCGCCATGGTCTTCAGCTTCTTCAGCTCGGCGGTCGCCTTGGTCCGCGCTTCCTTCGACAGCTTCAGCGTCGCGATCTTCTGGGTCAGCTCGGCGATCTCGTCGCCGTCGCCATCCTCGCCCTCATTGCCCAGCTCGCGCTGGATCGCTTTCAGCTGTTCGTTGAGATAATATTCGCGCTGCGTCTTCTCCATCTGGCGCTTGACGCGGCTCTTGATCTTCTTCTCGACCTGCAGGACGCCGAGTTCGCCCTCCATCAGGGCATAGGCCATCTCAAGCCGCTTGGCCGGATCGGTTTCCACCAACAGCGCCTGCTTGTCGGCGACCTTGACCGAGATGTTCGCGGCGACCGAGTCCGCCAGCTGTGCCGGGTCCTCGATCTCGGCCAGCTGGACTGCCGTCTCGGCGGGCAGCTTGCGGTTGAGCTTGGCGTAATTCTCGAACTGGTCGACCACCGAGCGCATCAGCGCGGCGATCTGCGCCTTCATGTCATGGTCTTGCGCTTCGAGCCCGGTCTCGTCCGCCTCGACCAGCGCCGTGTCGATCGTCGCGGTCAGGAACGCGCCCGATTCGTCCAGCTCGGCCAGACGGCCGCGCGTCTTGCCCTCGACCAGCACGCGGACGGTGCCATCGGGCAGCTTGAGCAATTGCAGGACGGTGGCGGTGACGCCGATCTCGTACAGATCCTCGCGCGTGGGGTCGTCTTCGGCGGGATCGAGCTGGGCGACCAGGAAAATCTCCTTGTCCGCCGCCATCGCCGCTTCTAGTGCCGCGACCGATTTGTCGCGACCGACGAACAGGGGCACGATCATGTGCGGGAAGACGACGATGTCACGCAGCGGAAGGACGGGATAGGACTGGTTCATGCAAACTCCGGTCGGCCCCGACCGGGGCCTGTTTCATTGGTATATATGGGGAGGGTTGCCGATCCATCAATTCCCGCTGCGACCAATCGACGCCGGGCGGCTTGCCAAGCACCGGACGTTGCGCGACACCATGGGCCGATGGATCGTATACGGAAATGCGTCACGGGCTTGCTGGCCTCTTCCCTGCTGCTGGTCGCCGGCCCCGCCCCGGCACAGACGGCGAAGCTCCTGCCAGCCAAGGGCGAGCCGCCACTGACCGCGCAGACCATGGTGTCGGGCGGCGTTCGCCCGCCAGAGCAGCTGGCCGTCCGCTTCGACCGCGCCGATCTGTCGTTCGAGGTTCTGCCTGACACACGCGAATTGAACGGCATCGCGGTGCTGGACTTTACCGCCAAGACGCCGCTTTCGCGGCTGGTGATCGATCTCGACCGCAATCTGCCCGTCAAGGCGATCGCGATCGACGGCCGGCCGCTCAAGCCGGCTGCATGGTCGAACCCGGAAGGGCAGCTGGTCATCACGCTGCCCCGCCCGCTTCGCGCCGGACAGACGGTCAGCGCGAAGATCACCTATGGCGGCACGCCCCATGTTGCGGTGCGCGCGCCTTGGGATACCGGGGTCGTCTGGGCGCAGACCCCGGACGGCCGCCCCTGGTTCGCGACGACGGCGCAAGGCTATGGCTGCGACTTGTTCTGGCCCTGCCTCGACTATCCGATGGGTGAACTAGGCGAGGTCACGCTGCACATCACCGTGCCCAAGGGGCTGAAGGCCCCGTCCAACGGCGTGCTGCTCGGCGTCGATACGCTGGCCGACGGGCGCACCCGCTGGAACTGGCGGACCAGGCATCCCAACACCTATGCCATCGCGCTGAATGTCGGTCCCTATGAGGTGGTCGAGGGCAGCTATAAGAGCCGCTTCGGCAACACGATCCCGATGTTCTACTGGTATCTGCCCGGCGAGAAGGAAAAGGCCGAGGGGCTGTTCGCCGAATTCGCGCCGACATTGGATTTCTTCGAATCCACCATCGGCCCCTTCCCCTTTGGCAACGAGAAGCTGGGCGTGGTCGAGACGCCGCACAAGGGCATGGAGCACCAGACGATCAACGCCTATGGCAATGAATATGCCAAGGCGCCCGAAGGCTTCGACTGGCTGTTCCAGCACGAGTTCAGCCATGAATGGTTCGGCAACCAGCTGACCAATGTCGACTGGGACGATTTCTGGCTGCACGAAGGCTATGGCAGCTATATGCAGCCCTCCTACGGCCGCTGGCGCGAGGGCGAGGCGCGCTATGCGGTGATGATGGACGCGCAGCGCGGGCAGATCGCCAACAAGGCACCTATCGTCCACGATCACAGCATGACCGAGCAGGATGTCTACGAACCGGCCAAGGGCGGCCCCGGTCTCGACATCTATATGAAGGGGTCGTGGATGCTCCACACCCTGCGCAATCTGATCGGGGACAAGGCGTTCTGGGACGTCACGCGATTGGCCGTCTATGGCCGCACCGATCCGAAGCCGGGCAATTTCAGCCCGCGCTATGGCTCTACCCGCGAATATGAAGGCTTTGTCCGGCAGGTCACGGGCCGCGATTATGGCTGGTTCTTCAATGTCTATCTGCGTCAGGCCGCGCTGCCCGAGATCGTCGAGACGCGGGACGGGGATCGGTTGACGCTGACCTGGAAGGTGCCGGGCGGCTTACCCTTCCCCCTGCCCGTCGAGGTGCAGATCGGCGACCAGATCGAGACGCTGCCGATGACGGGCGGCACCGGTACGCTGACCGTGCCGGCGGGCGCGCATGTCGTGGTCGATCCCTGGGCGAAGATCCTGAAACGCTCGACCGCGATCGAGGCGTATCAGGCATGGAAGGCGGAACAGGCGGCGAAGAAGAAGACGAACTGATCCCCCCTCATGCGCGACCTTGCGCCTTCCGTTCCGCTTGAGCGGAGCGGTGGGCCTCGACTTTCGGATCGCACGGGCGCAGCTGATCGCGTTGCTCCCGGGTTGGGCATGCGCGTCGTAGCGATGATGGCTGCTGGCGGACAGGAGCGGACGCGGTGCCTTTCATGGCTGCGTATCAGGCGCCACCGGGCGCCCGCTCCGCAGGGAACATGACATTCGTATCGGCTTGGCGTGTCCGATCGGGACCCGTCACGCGTCTGGTTCGTCTCACTCCTGTCGCGACATTCCGAGCAAGGAAGCGCGGCCGCGTCAAAGGGGATTTCCAGACCATCATGCCCATGTTTCCACGCCTGCCCTTGCTCGCCCTGGCGATGACCGCCCCCGCCACCGTGTCCGCCCAGACCGGCGAGACGCAGGGTTCGACCATCACCGTCACCGGCCGGGGCCTGGCCGACCAGCCCGGCGACCGGGCGTTCGACGTGGTGACGATCGACCGGACGCGGATCGAACAGAACGCGTCGCGCCGGCTGGAGAATGTGCTGGCTGATGTGGCGGGGCTTCAGCAATTTCGCCGCTCCGATAGCCGCTCGGCGCATCCCACGTCGCAGGGCATCACATTGCGCGGACTGGGCGGCAACGCGTCCAGCCGGGCGCTACTGGTCCTGGACGGGGTGCCCCAGGCCGATCCCTTCGGCGGATGGGTCGTGTTTCCCGCCTATGCCACCGGGCGGATCGGGCGCATCCGGGTGACGCGCGGCGGTGGATCGGGCTTTTGGGGGCCGGGCGCGCTGGCCGGCACGATCGAGATGGACAGCGCCACCCCCGACCAATTGTCCCCGCTCGACCTGGCCGTCGCCTATGGCAGTCGCAATTCGGTCGATGCGCAAGGATCGGCCTCCTTGGTGCGGGACGGCGGCTTCCTGACCGTATCGGGCGCCTATGCCCGCGGTGACGGCTTCATTCCGATCGTCGAGGGGCAGCGCGGGCCAGTCGACCGGCCCGCGCCGTACGAACAATATTCGGGTGCGGCGCGCGGCGTGATCGGGATCGCGCCGGCGACCGAGTTGCAGATGACGCTCGCCGCCTTTCATGACGCGCGCGACCGGGGGACCGACTTCACCGACAATCGCTCGGACGGGGCCGATGCCAGCATCCGCCTGGTCGGGCGCGGCGCATGGGGCTGGTCCGCACTGGCCTATGTCCAGACGCGGCAATTCGCCTCGCGCTATGCCGGTGTGAACGCCGCGCGGACGACCGCCACCCTCACCCTCGACCAGTATAATGTCCCCGCCACGGGGCTGGGCGCGCGGGTGGAGGTATCGCCACCGCTGGGCGATGCGATCAGGCTGCGGCTGGGCGGTGATGTCCGCGATACCAGCGGGCGGACGCAGGAGCTCTACACCTTCGTCAACGCTCTGCCGACGCGGCGGCGCGAGGCGGGCGGGGCTACTCGGACGATGGGCCTGTTCGCCGATGGCAGCGCGGTGTTCGGCATCGCAACCGTGACGGCGGCGGCGCGGATCGACGACTGGCGCATCCGCAATGGCCGGCTGGACGAAGCCGCGCTGGCGACCGGCGCCGTGCTGACCGACACGGATTTTCCGAACCGGTCGGGGCAGGAATTTACGGGCCGCGTCGGGCTGGCGGTCCGGCCGATCACGCCGCTGTCGCTGCGCGCCGCCGCCTATCGCGGGTGGCGGTTGCCGACGCTCAACGAGTTGTACCGCCCGTTCCGCGCAGGTGCCGATGCGACCGCCGCCAATGCCGGGCTCAACCCCGAACGGGTCGAGGGGGTCGAGGGCGGCTTCGACCTGACGCCGATGGCCGGGCTGCGCCTGTCGGGCACCTATTTCGTCAACCGTCTGACCGATGCCATCGCCAATGTGACGATCGGCCGGGGACCGGGGATCTTCCCCGGCGTCGGCTTCGTTGCCGCCAATGGCGTGTACCGGATGCGCCGCAATCTGGATGCGATCCGCGCCGAGGGGTTCGAGCTGGATGCGAGTTGGACCGCCGGGCCGATCCAGGCGCGCGGATCCTGGTCCCGGACGAATGCGCGGGTTCGCGCCTCGGGTACCGCCGCCGCGCTCGCCGGCCTGCGCCCGGCCCAGACCCCGCGCGATCAACTATCGGCGACGCTGGGAGTGGAACGGCGCGGCGCAGCACTCAGCGGCACCGTGCGTCATATCGGGCGGCAGTTCGAGGACGACCAGAACAGCCGCTCGCTGGCGCCCGCGACGACCTTCGACGCCTATGCGGCGGTGCCCATCCTGACCGGCTGGCTGATCGAGGCACGAGCCGAAAACCTCGCCGATGCGCGGGTCGAGGCGGCGTATAGCGGCGCGGGGGTGATCGAGCGAGCGACGCCGCGGACGTTGTGGGTCGGGGTGCGGACGCGCTTGTGAGCGATGGGGCGTGCACTTCGACTTCGCTCAGTGCGAACGGGGTCTAGTACCAAGGTCCGTTCAGCCTGAGCGTAGTCGAAGGCCACGCTTCGCCTTACCCCCGCTTTTTCACTAGCGCGGTCCGAAGGCAGCGGCAGACCACCTCGTCCCGCTGGTTCAGCGCCTCGTGCCGAAACGTCACCAACCCCGCGCCGGGCCGTGACTTGCTTGTCCGCAACGCCGTCACCTCGCTCGTCGCGCGCAGCGTGTCGCCCAGAAACACCGGCGCGGGCATGACCAGTTCGTCATAACCCAGATTCGCCACCAGCGTCCCCAGCGTCGTCTCCCCGACCGACAGCCCGACCATCAGCGAGAAGGTGAAGGTGCCGTTGACGAGGATCTGTCCGAACTCGCTGGCCTTCGCCGCCTCCGCATCGATGTGCAGCGGCTGGGGGTTGTGGGTCATGGTCGAGAACAGGAGATTGTCCGTCTCGGTCACGGTGCGGCGGATCGGATGCTCGATCCGGTCTCCGATCGTCCAGTCGTCGAAGAAGCGCCCACTCATGCCGCATCCTCGGCAACGATGCGGACCAGCGCGATCCCTTCGGCCACCTGTCCGCCGGTCTCGGCCTTCAGGTCGGTGACGACGCCGTCGAACGGTGCGGTCAGGACATGCTCCATCTTCATCGCCTCCAGCGTGACGAGCGGCTGGCCTGCACTGACCGCCTGACCCTCGGTCACGGCGACCGCGATGATCCGGCCGGGCATGGGCGACAGGATCGCGCCGTCCCCCGCCCCGCCCGCCGCCAGCCCATCGGCGCGCCAGCGGGTGAAGGACCAGCTCTGCCCGCCCTCCGAGATCAACACCGCGTCGGACGGCGCCGGGGGCACCTCGCCCGCGTGCGCAAAATCGACGGTGATGGCGCGCCCGTCGAGCAGGAAGCGCGCGCTCCGTCGGGGCGCGGCGTTCAGGCGGAAGCCCGACAATTCGTCCTGCCCGACCAGCGCGGCGGCGGCCTCGGCCAGTGCCTCTTCGGACGGTTCGGTCGGCGGCATCAACGCCTCGCCCTCACGCGCGATCAGGCCGGTATCGACCTGGCCGCTCGCGAAGTCGGGATGGTCGAGCGCCTCGACCAGGAACCCCGCATTGGTGCGCACCGGCCAGATCACCGCTTCGTCGAGCGCATCGGCCAGCGCCTCGCGCGCTTCCTCGCGCGTGTCGCCATGGGCGATGACCTTGGCGATCATCGGGTCGTACCAGGGGGTGATCTCCGCGCCTTCCTCGACGCCGGTGTCGATGCGGATCGCGGGATCGTCGCCAAGGTCGAACACCTCCAGCGTGCCGATCGCGGGCAGGAAACCCTTGGCCGGATCCTCGGCATAGAGCCGCGCTTCGATGGCGTGACCGTGGATCGCAATGTCGGCCTGCGCCATCGGCAAGGGCTCGCCCGCCGCGACGCGCAGTTGCCACTCGACCAGATCGACACCGGTGATCGCCTCGGTGACGGGATGCTCGACCTGGAGGCGGGTGTTCATCTCCATGAACCACACCCGGTCGGCGCGTAAGCCTTCGGAGGCGTCGGCGATGAACTCGATCGTGCCCGCGCCGACATAGTCCACGGCTTGCGCGGCGCGGACGGCCGCCCCGCACACCGCCTCGCGCGTGGCGTCATCCATGCCGGGCGCGGGGGCTTCCTCGATCACCTTCTGGTGGCGGCGTTGCAGCGAGCAGTCGCGCTCGAACAGGTGCACGACATGCCCGTGGCGGTCGCCAAAGACCTGCACCTCGATATGACGCGGCGAGAGGATATATTTCTCGATCAGCACCCGGTCGTCGCCGAACGAGGCCGCCGCCTCACGACGGCACGACGCCAGCGCCTCGGCGAACGCGGCGGGGTCGTCGACGCGGCGCATCCCCTTGCCACCGCCGCCCGCGACCGCCTTGATGAGCACGGGATAACCGACCGCCTCCGCCTCGGCGGCCAAGCGGTCGGGGGACTGGTCCTCGCCCAGATAACCTGGCGTGACGGGCACGCCGGCGGCGATCATGCGCGCCTTGGCCGCGTCCTTCAGGCCCATGGCGCGGATGCTGTCGGGGTTCGGTCCGACCCAGATCAGCCCGGCGGCGATCACGCTTTCCGCAAATTCGGCATTCTCCGACAGGAAGCCATAGCCGGGATGGATCGCCTCCGCCCCGCTTTCGCGCGCGGCATCAAGGATGCGCGCCGCGTCGAGATAGCTTTCGCGCGCAGGCGCCGGGCCGATCGGGATCGCTTCATCGGCCATGCGGACATGCAGCGCCTTCGCATCGGCCTCGGAATAGACCGCGATCGTGCGCAGGCCCATCTCGCGCGCAGTGCGGATGATGCGGCAGGCGATCTCGCCGCGATTGGCGATGAGGAGGCTCTTCATCATCAGGATTCCAACTTCAACGTGATGGCACCCGGCCGCTCGGCGATGGCGTCGAGGATCACGGTCAGGATGCGATCGAACCGCGCCCCGATCACCTTTCGCGCGGCGGCGGCATTGGTGATGGTCAGCACGATCGGCGGCTCGACCACCGCGATCAACAGATCGAACAGCGCGTCCAGACTGCCGCCATACCATTCGACGCCCGAGGCGTCGCGGATACGGGCATGAAAATCGGCCTCGTCCACCACGCTCGCCCCGTCGATGGTCAGGTCCATCGCCATTACATGCGGAACACCCCGAAGCGGGGCGCCTCCGCGATCGGGGCGTTGAGGCAGGCATCCAGCGCCAGGCCCAGCACATCGCGCGTCTGTGCGGGATCGACGATACCGTCATCCCACAGCCGCGCGGTCGCGTACCAGGGATTGCCCTCATCTTCGTAACGCTGACGGATCGGCGCCTTGAACGCTTCGGCCTCGTCCGGCGTCCAATTGTCCGCCTCGCCGATCGGCAGAGTACACATCTTAACTCCAGTCACC
>NZ_JBNNOB010000148.1:0-8537 GCF_050274375.1 Sphingomonas sp. NPDC019816 | reverse complement strand
AGTCCTGAAGCTGCTCTTCGTCGATATAGGTGTCGTAAATGCGGTCGATGTAGAGCGAACGCAGCGTGTTGTCGTCCGGCACTTCCAGCGCCTGGTAGTGCTTGTGACCCAGGCCCTCGAAGAAATCCATGTCGACGATCGACGCGCCGGTCGCGACCACGCCGTCGATCATGTTCGAGCGCAGCAGTTCGGCATACAGGTCCATGCAGCCGCCGGCCGAGGTCGAACCCGCGATCACGAGGAAGATCGAGCAGTCCTTGTCGGCCAGCATCTGGTTGTAGATGCCGGTCGCGCGCGCCAGGTCGCGGCTGGTGAAGCTCATCTTGCCCATCGAATCGATGATCGGGCGGGCGTCGAACTTGGTGATGTCGATATGCTCGACCACGCTGGAGAGCAGCTCGGCCTTACGGTTGTCGTTGATCGTGTCGGTCATGATGGTTCCATCATCATCGAGAAGCCGCCGTCGTTATTGGGGACGCGGTAACCCGGCTGGCCCGGTCCTGCGGCCAAGCGCGGGAACGGGTATGGGAAGGGGCCTTATCGCGGGACAAACCGCAATGCCACCCCATTCCCCTCCCGCCGGAGCGGGAGGGTTATGAAGATTGCTAGTGACGCTGGGTTACAGCTTGACGACGTTCGCGGTGCGGACCTGCTCGGCCTCGTCGCGATAGACCGAGAACATCGGCTCGTCGTCGGTCACGACGAACTCGTGACAGGTGAAGCCGTTGAACTGCGTCCGCATCGCCTGGCCGTACGCGCCCAGCATCCCGATCTCGAAATAATCGCCGGTATTCGTGTCCGCGGGCAGCGGGAACGGACCCTGCATGAAATCGAGATCGTCGCAGGTCGGGCCCCAGAAGCTGAAGTCCATGTCGCGCACGTCCGAGCTCGGCTCACGCAGCAGCTGGACCGGATACTTCCACCCGATATGCGCCGCATCGAACAGCGCGCCGTATGCGCCGTCGTTGATGTACAGCTCATGCCCACGACGACGCTCGACGCGCACCACGACCGACGAATATTCCGCGCACAGCGCCCGGCCCGGCTCGGCCCAGAGTTCGGCCGAATAGGATACCGGCAGGCTCTCGAACGCGCGGTGGATCGTCTCGAAGAAACGCTCCAGCGGCGGCGGGGTCATGCCCGGATAGGCCGAGGGGAAGCCGCCGCCGACATCGATCACGTCGACCGTGACCGCCGCCGCGACGATCGCCGCGCGCACCCGCTCCATCGCCGCCGAATAGGCGTCGGGGGTCATGGTCTGGCTGCCGACATGGAAGCAGATGCCCAGCGCATCGGCGACCTGGCGGGTCGCGATCAGCAGGTCCTTCGACTCCTCCAGGCTGACGCCGAACTTCGATCCCAGGCTGAGCTTGGCATATTCGGACGACACGCGCATGCGGACGCACAGGGTCAGGTCGGTCGCGCCGTTCGTGGCGCGGACGATCTTCTCCAGCTCTTCCATGCAGTCGAGCGAAAAGGTGCGGACGCCGTGGGTGAAATAGGCCTCGGCGATCGCCTCTTCCGACTTCACCGGATGCATGAAGCAGCAGACGGCCTGCGGGGCGACCGACTTCACCAGACGAACTTCCGCGATCGAGGCGGTGTCGAAATGGGTGATGCCATTGTCCCACAGGATCTGGATCAGATCCGGCGACGGATTCGCCTTCACCGCATACATCGGCCGACCCGGAAACTTCTCGACGAAGAATCGGGCGGCGCGCGCAGCGGCGTGCGGGCGAAGCAGCGTGACCGGATCAGCCGGACGACGCTTGGCGATGTCGATGCCGCGCTCCAGGTTGGAGGGGACGGCGGTCGAGTGGGCAGCTAGCCCCAGCGCGCGATGATTCTGGTGCAACTCAAGGGACCTCCAATTGCCTGACGGCATACGGTGACAAAAAGCTGCCTTGCGGTTGGAAGTCCCATGGGGCAGCGGAGGCGCGAAATAGGGTCCGCTTTTTCGATTGTAAAGCGGTAGAACGGGCGTCGGAGATAAAAAGTGACAATCTTAAGACAGCCTACCAAAGCAGGGGTCCGCGACGCCGCCGAGAAGATCGCCCGCATCCTGCCTCCGACGCCGATATTTCCCTTGTCGATCAATGGGAAGACGGTGGTTTTCAAGGCGGAGAACCTGCAACCGGTCGGGGCGTTCAAGCTACGCGGCGCATGGCATCGCCTGACCGCGCTGGATGAGGCTTCGCGGGCGCGCGGCGTGGTCGCCTTTTCATCGGGTAATCATGCGCAGGGAATCGCCTGGGCCGCGCGGCGGCTGGGGATCGCGGCGACCATCGTGATGCCGGCCGATGCACCACCCTCCAAGCGTGAGGGCACGCTGGCCCTTGGGGCCGAGATCGTCGATTATGACCGCGCGACCGAAAGCCGCGAGTTGATCGCGCGTCGCCTCGCCGAGGCGCGCGGCGCGACGCTGGTGCCCAGCTTCGACGACCCCTGGGTGATCGAGGGGCAGGGGTCCGCCGGCATCGAGGCGGCGGCGCAGATGGCGGCGCTGGGGCTGCCCGCACCGGCGCATGTCGTGTCGCCCTGCGGCGGCGGCGGGCTGGCAGCGGGACTGACCCTCGCGCTGCCCGAGGCACGGGTGACGGTGGTCGAGCCCGAGGGCTGGGACGATATGCGCCGTTCGCTGGAGGCGGGATGGATCGAGCCGGTGGGCGACAATCCGCCACCGACCGCCTGCGATTCGCTTCAGACGACGCAGGTCTCGCCGCTGACCTTCGAGGTGCTGGCGCGGCGTGGAGCCGAGGGCGTGGCGGTCAGCGAGGCGGAGGTGGCGACGGCGCAGCGCTTCGCCGCCGACCGCCTGCGGCTGGTCGTCGAGCCGGGCGGCGCGGTGGCGCTGGCGGCCGTACTGGCGGGCCGGGTGAGGGCGGAGGACGGAATGCTGATCCTGCTGTCGGGCGGCAATGTCGACCGCGCCGCCTATGCGCGCGTGCTGGCTGGCTGATGGAGGCGATCGCCCAGGCCGCGCCGGGGATCGCGATGCTGGCCGCGTTCGCCTGCGTCGCGGGCGGGATCGCCACGATCCGGCGCGGAGATCGCCGCAAGGGCGCGCTGATGCTGGTGATGGCGGTGGTGCTGGTCGGCAATGTCCTGATCTGGACGCTGTAGCGTTCCGTTCCCCGGCGAAGGCCGGGGCCCAGTTTCTTTGTCGTTGGAGGTGCGCGATCCGTCGGAGGCAGATGTCGCGCGCCAAGGGGCTACGACGCCATGCCGATTTCCCCGCCCACCAAATAGCAACTGGGCCCCGGCCTTCGCCGGGGAACAGGAAATTTCGTGGTCCGTGACCTGACCCGCAAACCCCGCTAGAGACCCATCATGTTCCGCATCGCTCGCTGGGCCCTGAAGGCCGTGCTCGCCTTTGTGATCGTCAGTGTCATGTGGGTCGGCATCTATCGCTTCGTGCCGCCGCCGATCACCTTCACCATGCTGGGCGACGTGATCTCGGGGCGCGGCGTCACCAAGGACTGGATGCCGCTGTCCCAGATGGACCCAGACATGGCGCGCGCCGCGATCGCCGGCGAGGATGCGCGTTTCTGCTCCCATAGCGGATTCGATTTCCAGGCGATGGCGAACGCCGCCTATCGCAACGCCAAGGGCGGACGGATCCGCGGCGGCTCGACCATCAGCCAGCAGACCGCCAAGAACGCCTTCCTGTTCCAGAATGGCGGCTATGTACGCAAGGCGTTCGAGGCCTGGTTCACCTTCCTGATCGAAACGCTGTGGGGCAAGCGGCGGATCATGGAGGTGTATCTCAACATCGCCGAGACGGGGATCGGCACCTATGGCGCCAATGCGGGGGCGATGCGCTATTTCGGGCATGACGCCTCGCGCCTGTCCCCGACCGAAGCGGCGCGGATCGCGGCGGTGCTGCCGCTGCCCAAGAAGCGCGAGGCGGTGGCGCCGACCGGGTTCGTCCGGCGGCATGGCAATGTCATTGCGCGCTATGTCGGGATGGTGCGGCGGCAGGGGCTGGATAGGTGTATTCGGTAGGGGTCAGTCTTGGCGAGACGCCGTTCCCTCCCCCATCCCCTCCCGCCTGCGGGAGGGGCGTGCTCGGTGCGGCCCGAACGCACCAAAACGTATCGAATGCCGCTTATCATCTGACAAAAACACGCCCCTCCCGCAGGCGGGAGGGGATGGGGGAGGGCGGTCGCCACACCGCGCTAAACCCTCGGAAGACCCTGAAAGGGCACATGCTAAACCGGGCGACAGTCTGGTACTGGAAGACGCAGTCCCCTGCGGCACTATGCCGGGCAAAGGCGGTGCACCCACCGCGAAACGGAATGCACCACTCACCGCGACAATTACAATCCGCCGCAGTGACCGCAGGACATTAACGTCGCAAGTGGACCCCCGATCCGAAGATCGGCCCCTATGACCACCGGCCGGATGCAAATCAGCCCGGCCGGTGGCAAGTCACCTTATTTCGCGTCACCGGAAATCGCGTCACCGGCCTTCTCGGCGGTATCCCCGACGCTCTTCGCGGCCGAAGTCACCGCCGCGTCACGGCGGTTTTCCGCGCCGCCCCGGCTGAACAGATAGAAGCCGCCGACCAGCACCGCGATCAGCAGGACGATGGCGATCGCCATGCCGCCACCGCCGCTGCGGCGTTCGATCACGGTCGTGTGCGGCTGCTGATTGCCATAGGTTTCGGTAACGCGTTCGTCGGCCATGACATTCCCTCCTCTTATGATGAGGGGAGCAACGCCATGGCCGACATACCGTTCCCGAAACGACATTGCCGGATCAGAAGGGCAGCTTGAAGCCCGGCGGCAGCGGCAGGCCGCTGGTCATCTTCGACATTTCGCTGCCCGAGGCGGTGTCCGCCTTGGTCCGCGCGTCGTTGATCGCGGCGGCCAGCAGATCCTCCAGCATACCCTTTTCCGACGGCTGCATCAGCGAGTCGTCGATGGTGATGCCGATGATCCGGCCCTTGGCCGACGCCTTCACCTTCACCAGACCACCGCCCGAGACGCCCTCGACCTCGATGGTGTCGAGATTGGCCTGCGCTTTTTCCAGTTCGTTCTGGACGTTCTGGGCCATTGCCAGGATTTCGTCGAGATTCTTCACATCATGCTCCGTTCACACTGCGTTTGCCGGGCCATTCCATCAATTCGGCCTCGGGGAAAGCGTCTCGCGCGGCGCGGACCATGTCCGATTCCCACGCGGCGTTCTTGATCGCTTCCTCGGCCGCCACCTGCTGCTCGTGCAAGGTCGGCTGGCCGGGGACGTCCTCCAGCGTGACGCGCCAATTCTGGCCCGTCGCCGTCTTCAGCGCCGCGATCAGCTCGCTCAGCGTATCGGCCGCGATCGGGCGCGATCCGCTGAACACCATCTCCGGCGGGGTATAACGCACGAGACGCGCGCCGTGGCGCAACCGGGCCGCCAGCGCCAGCTGCCCCATATCGTCCAGCCGGTCGATCATCGCGACGAAGCTGTCGGGCAGCCTGGGCGGTTCGGGCTCGGCGGGCGGAGGCGGCGGGGCGAGGGCGACCGGCGCGGCGGCCGGCGCCGCCTGATGCGTCACGGCCGGCGCGCTGGATGCCGCGACGCCGCCGTCGCGGATCTGTCGCGCCAGCTCACCCGGATCGGGCAGGGTCGAGGCATGGATGGCCCGGAGCAGCGCCATTTCCGCCGCTTCGATGGGCAAAGCGGCGCGGGCGACCTCGTCATGCCCCTTCAGGAATAGCTGCCACAGCCGATGCAGCGCGGGGAAGCTGAGCGAACCCGCCCATTCCTCACGCGCGGCGCGCTCCTCCAGCGGTTGCGCGGCATCTGGCGGCGTGCCGACCTTGGTCAGCGTGATGCCGTGCACCGTCTCCAGCAACGAGCGCAGCACCGATTGCGGATCGACGCCATAATCATATTGCCGCCGCAGCGAGGCGAGGGCACCCGCACCGTCGCCGTTCAGCACGAGCCCCAGCAGGTCGCGCACCGCGCCGCGATCCGACAGGCCCAGCATCTCGCGCACCGCCGCAGCGGTGACGCCGCCGCCCTCCAGATCGGCATGGGCGATCGCCTGATCGAGGATCGACAGGCCGTCGCGCGCCGAGCCTTCCGCCGCGCGCGCGACCAGCATCAGCGCCTCGTCCTCGGCCGCTACGCCTTCCTTGACGCAGATGTCGGCGAAATGCGCGGCCAGCTTGTCCGCCGTGATCCGCCGCAGGTCGAAACGCTGACAGCGCGATAGGACAGTGATCGGGACCTTGTTCACTTCCGTGGTGGCGAACAGGAATTTCACATGCGCGGGCGGCTCCTCCAGCGTCTTCAACAGCGCGTTGAAGGCGTTCTTGGAGAGCATATGGACTTCGTCGACGATGTAGATCTTGAAGCGCGCCGAGACCGCGGCATAGCGCGACGCCTCGATGATCTCGCGCACGTCGTCGACGCCGGTATGGCTGGCGGCGTCCATTTCGATCACGTCGATATGGCGGCCTTCGGCGATGGCGCGGCAGGGCTCGCAGACACCGCACGGGCTGATCGTCGGGCCGCCATTGCCGTCGGGGCCGACGCAGTTCAGCGCCTTGGCGATCAGCCGCGCGGTCGAGGTCTTGCCGACCCCGCGCACGCCGGTCATCAGGAACGCATGGGCCAGCCGGTCGCGCTTGATCGCATTGCCCAGCGTCTGGACCATGGCATCCTGCCCGATCAGGGCGTCAAAGGTCTGCGGCCGGTATTTGCGCGCGAGGACGCGGTAAGCCTCGGCCTTGGCAGGCTGGGGCGGTTCGCCCAGGTCGAACGAATCAGCCATGACGGGTCGGACAAGTCGGGGTGAGGGAAATCATCGCCGACCAACATAGGCGCTCGGGCGCGCGCCGTCATCAACGGATACACTGATGGTGTATCGGATGAGACGTGGACCGGCATGTGCGGAGGGTGGGAGCCGGGACGACCCGCAGCGAAATCGTTACGGCTGCTTCCGTCAGGACCTGACCGGGTTGGCGACGACTACGTCCGCCCGACTCCCGGTCGCGCATATGGCGAAACGGGGCCGGGGGATCAAGTCCTTATCCCACGGCCCCGCGCGCGACGAAGATGTACGCCTTAGCGATAGGTGTTGAAGCAGCGGCGCACCGGGCCGTTCCAGGTCCGCTCCCAGCGGCACACGACGCGCGGGCGGCTATAGCCACCGCGATGCCAGCGCGGGCCACGGTTCCAGCCCGGTCCGCGATCCCAGCGGGGACCCCGATGCCAGCCGGGCCCACGGTCCCAGCCCGGTCCGCGATGATGCCAGCCGGGACCACGATCCCAACCCGGTCCACGGCCCCAGCGGTCATGCGGCGCGGCATCGGCCGGCGCGGCGGCGGTAATACCCGTGACGGCGATCAGGCCGGCACCCAATACAGCAAGAAGTTTCATACGCTTTACTCCCGGTCGTCTCGCCTGTCAGCGAGCATGGGAAGAGAATGGCGAATCGGCGATGATTGCGTGCTGAACCAATTCGTTATCCCAGGTTCAGGGAATGCGGACGGTACACCCCGCCATATCGGGCGTCAGTATGATCTGGCACGCCAGCCGGCTGGTGCGGGTGGCATCGGGCACCAGGTCGAGCATGTCTTCCTCCTCGGCGGCGGGGGCGGGCAAACGGTCGAGATAGGCGGGGTCGATCAGGACATGGCAGGTCGCACAGGCCATCTGCCCGCCGCATGTGCCCTCCAACGGTTGCCCCGCCCGCTGGCCGATGCGGAGCAGGGTTTCGCCCGGTATGGCCTCCGCCGTGACGGAGTGACCGTCGCGGGTGATGAAGGTCAGCGCGATCATGCCCGCTGCGTCCTGGCAGCGGCGACGAGTTGGTCGATGGCTCGGATCAATTCGTCCTCGGTGGTGTAGCGGCCGAAGCCGATGCGGATCGATGATTTCGCCTGGGGCACCGACAGGCCGAGCGCGGTCAGCACATGGCTGGTCCGCCCCGATCCGCTGGCACAGGCGCTGCCGGCTGAAAAGGCGATGTCGCGGCAATCGGACATCAGCCGCGCGACATCCAGCCCATCGCGACGGACGTTGAGGTTGCCGTGATAACGCTGCGCCACCGATCCGTTAATGGTCCAGTCCGGGCCCAGCCGATCGACCGCCAGCGTCCAGAGCCGCTCGACATGGGCGGCATCGTCCTCGGCCCGCATCGCCATCAGCCGCGCCGCCGCGCCGAACCCGGCACAAAGCGCGGGGCTGAGCGTGCCCGAGCGTCCACCCTCCTGATCGCCGCCGTGCAACAGCGGGGGAAGGGTGATCCCGTCCCTGATCCACAGTGCGCCGATCCCCTTGGGGCCATGGATCTTATGGGCGGAGATCGCGACCAGGTCGGCCGTGTCGGGGATTGCGATCCGGCCATAGCCCTGTACCGCGTCGCACAGCATCCAGGCGCCGGCGCGGTGCGCTTCCTCGGCCAGCGCGGCGACCGGCTGGATGGTGCCGATCTCGTTGTTGACCAGCATCGCGGCGACCAGGCCGGTCATGCCCCCGGCATGACCTAAACGATGCGGGGCATCGTTTACCTGCCACTGGGTCGGGGGTGGGGCGTCTCC
>NZ_JBNNOB010000147.1:0-8564 GCF_050274375.1 Sphingomonas sp. NPDC019816 | reverse complement strand
CCCATGATCTGATGATCAAACAGGCGGCGTGAATGACAACCGGGATTAGCTTAACTTAGCCGCAAACCTGTCCAAGAAGGCGGGACCACCTCAGATCCCCTTCGCCGATACGGAGGATGCGACGCTCTCCGGGATCGACGTCGCGGACGAAGCGACCGATTGGCACCCCGTCCTGTCATTCGACCTGCGCAATGGCGATTATGCGCGCGGTGCGCTGGACGACGACAATGCCGGTCTGGGGCGGATGCCGGTGCATGTCGCGCTGGGCGGAGCGGTGGTGCTGCGGCGGGGCGAGGACGGCCGGGCCGATCTGTTCGTCATCGGGCAGAACTCGAACGGCTTCCATGCGCCCGGTCGCGACGAGCGCGCGGCGCCGCGTAGCTGGTATGAGAGCAACACGATATTGGGGCTGGCCTGGCGGCCGGTCCCAGGGCTCGACGTGGCGGCGCTCTATGCCATCAAGGCCAGCCCCAACGGCGTCGCATCGACCACCCATGAAGCCAGCCTCAGCCTGTCATACACCGGCGATGACGCGCTGGGTCGATGGAAGCCCCGTGCGGCGATCACGCGCCGGACGCAAGGCGATGGCGGCGTCTATACGATCGCGGGGATATCGCCGTCGCTGGATCTGTCCGATGAGGAGGATGGCCCCACGCTGAGCGTCCCATTGATGGCGGGCATGGGCTGGCAGGGGTTTTACGGCGCGGGGACCGGCAATCGCGGCTATGCCAGCGGCGGGCTGACGCTGGCGCAACCCATCGATCTGGCCGGCAGCAAGGCGACGTTGCAGGCGGAAATGCTGGCGCTGGTCCGCGACGATCGCCTGCGTCTGCTCGACGCGCCCGGCGGCAGTACGGCGACGGTGATCCCACAGGCAACCCTGTCGCTGACCATGGCTTGGTAGGCCCGGAAAACAGTTGGCGCGGCAAAATTTGTCGGGAACGACTTAATTTATCATAAGTTAAGAGTGCCTGACCGGTCGCATATCGTGGCTGGTCGCGAGGAGGCAACGGTTGACCCGAATTCTTGCCAGCATCGCGATGTGCAGCCTGATCGTGGCCTGTACCGCGCCATCGACCCGGATCGCCACGGGGTTGGAACGCTATGGCCTGGACAGCCAGCGATCCGCCTGTGTCGGCCAGCGGCTGGAGCGCAACCTGTCGCTGGGACAGCTGAGCCAGTTGGGCAAGGCGGCCGCCGCCTATCGGCGCGACGATGCCGATCCAGGGCGGCTGACGGCCGGCGATCTGATCCGCGTCGCGGGCGAAATCAAGGATCCACGCATCGCCCTGGAAGTCGGCAAGGCCGCCGCAGGCTGCGGCGTGGCACCGTAGGCCCCACCCCATTCCCTCATCCGAAGGACATGATCATGAACAAGCATGAACTGCATGGCGGTGCCCGCTATGTCGGTGGCAAGGTGGAAAAGGCCGTGGGCGACGTGGTCGACAGCCGCGACTGGAAGGTGGCCGGCATCGCCGATCAGGTCGCGGGCGGCGCGGAAAATCTGTTCGGCCGTGCCCAGTCGGTCGCCGGGGACGTCGCCGACACGACCCCGAGCCTGATCGAGCACGCCCGTGAACAGGTGAACGACGCCGCTGATCGCTCGACCGATGCGGTGCGGCGCGGGGCGCGCAACGCTCGGTCCATAGTGCGCGGCCACGAAAGCATCGCGTTCGCGGTCGCCGCGGCGCTGGGCGGCTATGCGATCGGCTGGCTGGTCCACGGCCGGCGCGACTGAACCCCTTTCCCGGCATCGCCCCGGCGGGGGCCCCCGTGGCCGGGGGCGATGCCTTTCGAAAACCCATCGAGAACACCCGTCGTCGCGGCGGAGACCGGGCGCTGCGCACGGTCCGATCCCGCTTGCGCGCAATCATCGAACAGGAGTGAATATGGCAACCAATGTGAACCCCGGCATAGTGCCGGTTGACGATGGCGTGGTCGGCCGGCTGGGCCACAGGGTATCCTGGGGCGCCATTTTCGCGGGCGTGGTGATCGCCGTCGCGGTTCAGCTGGTGATGGGCATATTGGGCACGGGCATCGGCCTGTCGATGGTCGATCCGGTCGAGGGTTCGACGCCGGGTGCGACCGGCTTCGGTATCGGTGCCGGCCTCTACTGGCTGATCACGACGGTCGTCGCGCTGGGTGCCGGCGGCTATGCCGCCGCACGCGTGTCGGGGGTGTCCGACCGTTTCGATGCGCTGGTCCATGGTTTGGTCGTGTGGGGCGTGACGCTGATCCTGACCCTGTACCTGCTGACCTCGGCGGTCGGCGGCATCATCGGTGGCGCGTTCCGCACGTTGGGCGCGGTGGCCGGCGCGGCGGGCTCGACCGTCGGCGCGGCCGCGCCCAAGGTGGCCGAGGTGGCCGGCGTCGATGAAGGCGACGTGCGCCAGGAAGCGGCCAAGTATCTGAGCGATACGCCGTCGAACCCGGCGCAGATGACGCCCGAGCAGGCGCAGAAGGCAATCGCGCAGGAACTGCCGGCGATGGCGCGCGGCGGACCGGAAGGTGTCCGTGCCAAGAACCGTGTCGTGGGCATCGTCGCGGCGCAGCGCAACATCAGCCGTGAGCAGGCCCAGGCGCAGGTGAACCAGGCCAAGGCCGATTTCGTCCAGACCAGGAACGAAGCGGTGCAGGCCGCCAAGAACGCGGCCGATGCCGCCGCCGGCGCGGCGTCGAAGACGTCTTTCCTCCTGGTGCTCGCCTTGCTGGTCGGCGCCGGTGCCGCCGCTTTTGGCGCAACGTCGGCCACTCGCCGCCGTCTGCGCTGAGTAACCGCGGCGGGCCGGCGTATCGGGCCCGCCGCACTTTCCGTGAAACAGGAGATCATCACCATGAAGACGATCGCCCTTGGCGCCACCCTGTGCGCCATGCTCGCCCTGTCGGCCTGCAACACCGTCAACGGCGCGGGCAGGGACCTGCGCTCCGCCGGGGCTGCCGTGTCGGATGCCTCGGGGCAGGACAAGCCGAAGAGATAAGCCGCCGGCATCGCCCGGATCGCGCGGGGGTGGTCGTCGACCGCCCCCGTTGTCGTGTCAGCGTCGACGGCCCTTGCGGCCGGGCATGTCGGCACCGGGCGGTTCGGTCGTCTCTACCACCTCCACCACCTCGAAGGCGAAGCCGGTCCAGCCGCGCTGTCGTGCCGCATCGGCCGCCGCATCCTTCTTGCCGGTCGCTTCCTTCAGCGACTTGGCATGGCCCCAGAACACCTCGGTCCTGCCGTTGCCCAGATCGGCGACGATGCGCCAGTAATGGGTGAAGGGCGATGCGGTCGGCCCGATCGTCTTCACATAGCCGTCGGGCATGGTTGCCGTCAGATAGCGGGTCTTGCGTGCCATGACGCCCGCGATAGCGCGGATCGGGCGCGACCGCATCGGGTTGACGCTCCCTCCACCATCGCGCAAGCAGGACGCGGCCGGAACGATCCGGTCGTGATCGCGCCGGTTCCCCCGACAAGGGGGATTAAAAGGGAACGCGGTGAGGGCGAAAGCCCGAATCCGAGGCTGTCCCTGCAACTGTAAGCGGAGAGCGGACTTGCACGGATCGACCCCCGAGGGTCGGTCCAGCCACTGGGGCAACCTGGGAAGGCGCAACGCCCGTGACGACCCGTGAGCCAGGAGACCTGCCGGCGTCAGGTCGCTCATGCCGGGCCCAGGGGATGGCCATGGCTAAGGTCCTTTCCGACGAGCGACGCCAATGGTGGCGGAGGCGCGTGGGTGACCATGAGAGTGCGGAAATCAGCGTCCAGCATGCATGGCACCCGATCGTTCGGAAATGGACGAGGGGTCTCGGCTTGTTCGCAATATGACGCTACAGGCAATAGAATGTTATATCGTAACTACAACGCTAAGTGTTCGGGACTGGTGGCGGGCGCCGCTCTGATCCTGATGGGTGGTCCGGCGATGGCGCAGCCCGTCGACGAGCAGAACGTCGGCGACGGATCGGTACTGGTCATCGGGACACGGGCCAGGCCGGTGCTGGACACGCCCAATGCGACCGCCAGTCGCCTGGGGCTGACGCCGCTCGAAACGCCCGCCAGTATCGCCACGCTCGATGGCGAGACGATCCGCGCGCGCGGCGACCAGTCGATCGTCGAGGCGCAGAGCCGCGCGCCGGGCATCGCCAGCGTCGCCAATCCCGGCAATGGCGGCACCGCCCTGTCCGCGCGCGGTTTTTCGGGGCAGGGGTCGGTGCTGCAACTGATCGATGGCGTGCGGCTGTTCCCGGCGGCGGGGACCATCACCTTCCCGACCGATCCCTGGATGGTCGAGCGGATCGATGTCCTCAGTGGTCCCGCCTCGGTCCTCTATGGACAGGGGGCGCTGGGCGGTGCGGTCAACGTCGTGATGCGCAAGCCGACTGCGAGGACGCAAGGGCAGGCCGAGATCGGCTATGCCGCGCAAGACAGTTTTCGCGCGGCGGCCGGGATCGGCGGGCCGGTGGGGGACACGTTGTCCTACCGTGTCGACGCCAGCTATCGCCGCTCGGACGGCTATGTCGATCGGGGGGATTCGAGCAGCGTCGCCTTGTCGGGCACGCTGTCGTGGAAACCATCACCGACCTTGGCGGTGACGATCCGCGGCGATCATGGCGAACAGCGGCCGATCACCTATTTCGGCACCCCGCTGATCGACGGACGGCTCGATTTGGCGGTGCGCGAGCGCAACTATAATGTCGGCGACGCGCGGATGCGCTTTCGCGACGACCGCGCCTCGGTCCAAGTCGACTGGACGCCGAGCGCGACGGTCAGCGTGTCGAACATCGCCTATTATCTGACCAGTGACCGTTTCTGGCGCAATCTGGAAAGCTATTGCTGGGTCGGCAGCACCGGGGCCTGCGCGGACGGATCGCCCGGCCGGCCCGGTACGATCCGGCGGAGCAGCAATTACGGTATCCGCCACGACCAGACCCAATGGGGCGATCAGGCGAGCGTGACGCTGCGCACATCGCTGGCGCCGGGTATCGCCAATGCCTTCGTCATCGGGGCGGACGCCAATCTGGTCCGCTTCACCCATGAGAACGACTTCGGATCGGTGGCGCAGGAGGACGGCGTCGACCCCTTCGCCTTCGATCCGGGCCGGTTCCTGGATACGCAGGGAATCGCGCCGCGATACCGCACCCGCACCGCCGCGCTGGCGGTGTTCGCCGAGGACCGGGTGACGCTGGGGCCGAAATGGTCGGTGGTCGGCGGCTTTCGCTATGAGGAGAATCAGGTACGCCGCTGGGCGATCGCCTATCCGGGGGGCGTGCGCACCGACCGCTTCGCCTTTGAAAAGACCTTCCGCAACGCGACATGGCGGGCGGGGATCGTCTATCAGCCGCTGCCGACCCTGTCGCTATACGGCCAATATGCGACCGGCGTCGATCCGCTGAGCACGCTGACCACCGTGTCGACGGGGCAGGTGGCGTTCAGCAATGCGCGCGGCAACCAGGTCGAGGCGGGGGCCAAGCTGTCGTTCCTGGGCGGGCGCGGCATGGCGACGCTGGCGGCGTATCGGATCGTCAAGACCGGGCTGCTGGCGCAGCGCACGCTATCGAGCCCGGTCGAACAGGTCGGGCAGCGATCGGCGCAAGGCGTCGAGGCGGCGGTGTCGGTCGATTTGCCGCAGGGTTTCGGGGTAGAGGCCAATGGCACGCTGCTCGATGCGCGGTTCGACGATTTCCGCTCGGGCGGGGCCGACTATACCGGCCGTACGCCGCCCGATGTGCCAGAGGCGCTGGGCAATCTCTGGCTGCGCTGGGATGCGACACGCAGCCTGCAGGCGCGTGCCGGGCTGCGCTATGTCGGGCGGCGCTTCTCCGACAATGACAATGCGTTCCGCATTCCCGGCTATGCGACGGTGGACGGCACGCTGTCCTATGCTTTGAGCCCGCATATGGCGGTCGACCTGCGCGTCTATAATCTGTTCGATAAGGCCTATGCCGTCACCGCTTATGGTGATCGGCAATGGATATTGGGGCGGCCGCGCTCGCTGGACGTGGCGCTTCGTGCCGCGTTCTGACCGGCATTGGGGGAAGGCGGCGCTGCGGCTCGCCTTCCTCACCCATCGCTGGGCGGGGATCGTCGCGTGCCTGTTCTTCGCGATGTGGTTCGCGAGCGGGCTGGTCATGCTCTATGTCCCCTATCCCGCGCTCGGCCCGGCGCAGGGCTGGGCAGGGGCGGCGGCGATCGACTGGACGCGGGTGACGGACATGCCCGCCGATACCGCGCGGCGGATCACGCTGGAGATGCGCGACGGTCAGCCGGTCTGGCGGATCGAGGGCGGTGAGGGGGAGACACGCATCATCCCGGCGCAGCGCGGGGCCAGGCCGGCCCCCGTCGACGCCGGATATGTCCGCCGTGTCGCCGCACGCTTCGAACATGCCCCCGTCATGTCGGTCGAAAGGATCGATGACGATCAATGGACGGTCGCGGGCGGCTTCGACCGGCATCGGCCTTTGTGGAAGGCGGCGATCGACGATGCGGAGGCCACTCATCTCTATATCTCCAGCCTGACCGGCCAGCCGATGCAGCGCACGACGCGGGACCAGCGTGTCTGGAACTGGCTGGGGTCGGTGCCGCACTGGCTCTATCCCACCATCGTCCGGCGCGACAATGCGATGTGGCGGCAGGTGGTGATGTGGGTCTCCGGCCCCTGTATCGCGGTGGCGCTGACGGGGATGTGGATCGGCATCCTGCGTATGCGGATCGGGCGGCGGCGCTATCGCGGCGGGCGGATCACCCCCTATCGCGGGTGGATGATGTGGCATCATGTCAGCGGCCTGCTGGGCGGGGTGATGCTGACCACCTGGATCGTCAGCGGCTGGCTGTCGGTCGATCCGGGGCGGGTCTTTGCCGGCGGTGCCGCGCCGGTGGCGGCGATGCGCGACTATGCGGGGCAAACGGCCGTGCCAGGGGACATCGCCGTCTTGGCCCGCCTTGCTGGTGGTGCGCGCAGCGTTGAGTGGAGCGCGGACGGCGGGTTGGCGCGCATCGCGATCGATCGTGCCTCGCCGCACCCGCGCTGGCTAGACCATGCGACGCTGTCGCCCGTCCGGCCGGTCGGCGCCATGGCCTCGGCGGCGATGCTGGTCCCCGATGGTCGACTGACCACGACCGAGACGCTGGTGCGGCCCGACTTCTACTGGACCGACGCCGCGCGCCTGCCGCTGCTGCGGCTGCGGTTCGACGATGCGGCGCGGACCTGGCTCTATGTCGATCCGATGAGCGGCGCGCTGGTCCAGCGACAGGATGCCACGCGGCGCGCCTATCGCTGGGTCTATACGCTGCTCCATACCTGGGACTGGCCTTGGCTGACCGCGCATCGCCCCGCCTGGGACGCGTGGATGTGGCTCTGGTCGATCGCGGGGCTGGTGATGTCGGTCAGCGGGGTCGTCATCGGCTGGCGACGATTGCGCCGGCCCGCGCGCCCGGCGGCGTGAAAACATGCATGGCGGGGTTGGCGCGGGCCCATGCGCCCGCTTAGATGGGGGATATGTGGCAACTCTATCAATTCCCGCTCTGTCCCTTCTCTCGCAAGGTCCGGCTGCTGCTGGGTGAGAAGGGCGTCGGGTACGAGTTGGTCCGCGAGTCGCCGTGGCAGCGGCGTGACGAGTTCCTCGACATGAACCCCGCCGGCCAGACCCCGGTGATGGTGGATGAGGAACGCGGCGTCCTCGTGGTCGACTCGATGGCGATCAGCGAGTTCTTCGAGGAGACGGTCGAGAAGTCGGCGATGATCAACGGCACCGCCGTCGGCCGTGCCGAAATCCGGCGGCTGGTGACGTGGTTCGACACGCATTTCTATCAGGACGTGACCGGCCCCTTGCTCCACGAACGCATGGTCAAGCGCGTCGCGCGCACTGGCAGCCCGGATGCCAAGGGCCTGCGCGAGGCGATGAAGGCGGCGGTCGGGCATCTCGACTATACCGATTATCTGCTCGACCATCGCAACTGGCTGGGCGGCGCGACGATGAGTCTCGCTGATCTGGCGGCGGCGGCGCAGATTTCGGTCGCCGATTATCTGGGCGGCATCGATTGGAAGGGGCATGAGCAGACCGCGCGCTGGTATCGCGGGCTGAAGAGCCGCCCTTCCTTCCGCCCGCTGCTGTCCGAGCGGATGGAGATGGTCACCCCGCCGATCCATTACGACAATGTCGACTTCTGACGCGCCTGCGCCCCGCATCGGGATCGAGGATTTCCTGGCGGTCGACATCCGCGTCGGCACCGTCATCGCCGCCGAGCCTTTCCCGGAAGCGCGCAAGCCCGCGATCAAGCTGACCATCGACTTCGGCGCGGTGATCGGGGTGAAGCGCTCCTCGGCGCAGATCACCCGGCATTATACGCCGGAGACGCTGGTGGGGCGGCAGGTGGCGGCGGTGGTGAATTTCCCGCCGCGCCAGATCGGGCCGATGATGTCGGAGGTGCTGACGCTGGGCTTTCCCGATGCGGATGGGGAAGTGGTGCTGATTGTGCCGGACTTGGGTGTGCCCAATGGGGGGCGGTTGTTCTGAGGCGGGGGCGTGGGCTTCGACTTCGCTCAGCCTGAACGGAGGTGGGGCCCCGGGCTTGATACCAAAAGCCG
>NZ_JBNNOB010000146.1:0-8617 GCF_050274375.1 Sphingomonas sp. NPDC019816 | reverse complement strand
TGCCCATCTTCACCAGGCTCCACGAGCGCAGGATATATTCCTGGATCGAGGCCCTGATCCACCACATCGCATAAGTGGCGAGGCGGAAGCCGCGATCCGGCTCGAATTTCTTCACGCCCTGCATCAGGCCGATATTGCCCTCCGAGATCAGCTCGGAGGTGGGCAGGCCATAGCCGCGATAACCCATCGCGATCTTCGCCACGAGACGCAGGTGCGAGGTGACGAGCTGCGCCGCCGCCTCGGGGTCGCCATGCTCTTGGAAGCGCTTGGCGAGCATATATTCCTGCTCCGGGGCAAGGATCGGGAATTTCTTGATCTCGGCGAGATAGCGGTTGAGCGACTGCTCCCCGCCCAGTGCAGGAATCGTCGCCGGGACGTTGCTGCCTTTTGCCATGATCCTTATCTCCCTTTCTGGAGCTTCATTCCGTCCGCCTCCGTGATCCGGGGCAAGGCGGTCTTCTGCTATACGTGAAGCCGGCTGAACAGTTCCTGCATGTCGGGCGGCATCGGGCTCTCAAACGCCAAAGCGTTACCACTTATGGGATGAATAAAGCCCAGATGCGCCGCGTGCAGGGCTTGGCGCCGGAAATCGAGTTCATCGAGCAGGGCTTTTTGAGCACCCTTTGTTCTACCATAGACGGGATCGCCCAGCAAGGCGTGACCCAGCGATTGCATGTGCACCCGCACCTGATGCGTGCGCCCCGTCTCCAGCCGGCATTCGACCAGCGCGGCGTTGTTGAGCTTCTCGATGGTGCGATAATGGGTGACGGCGCGCTTGCCGCCCTGCACGATCGCCACCTTCTTGCGGTTCTGCGGACTGCGCGCGAGGGGCGCGTCGACCGTGCCATCGGCGGGACGGGGAATACCCCCGGTGATCGCGCGGTAACGGCGGTCGATCGAGTGCGCCGCGAACTGCTTGGCCAGCCCCTCATGCGTGCGGTCGGTCTTGGCCGCGACCATCAGGCCGGAGGTGTCCTTGTCGATCCGGTGGACGATGCCGGGCCGCGCGACGCCGCCGATCCCCGACAGCGATCCGCCGCAATGGTGGAGCAGCGCATTGACCAGGGTGCCGTCGAAATTACCGGCGGCGGGATGCACGACCAGACCGGCGGGCTTGTCCAAGACGATGAGGTGTTCGTCCTCGTACGCGATGACGAGCGGAATATCCTGCGCCTCGTTATGCGCTGGGAGGGGCGCCGGCACCGCGACCTGGAACAGATCGCCCGCCGCCGCCCGCTTGGCGGGGTCGCGTGCCATCACGCCGTCGCGGGTCACCGCACCGCTGGCGATCAACACCTTCAGCCGTTCGCGCGACAGAGTCGGCACCGCATCGGCCAGCGCGCGGTCCAACCGCCAGCCATCCGCTGTGGGCGCGATCCGCGCATCGATGATGGAAACCCCCCGGTCCATAGAATAGGTAATTGGGCATGACCGTAACGATTTCAAGCGAAGCGCTCGACTTCCTGTTGATAACCGCCGCCGCGTCGCCCGATCGCGAGGTGTGCGGGCTGTTGCTGGGCGAGGAGGACCGCATCGTCGCTGTCGTGCCCTGCGCCAACGTCTCGCCCGAGCCGTGGCATCGGTTTGAGATCGATCCGGCCGCGCTGATCGCCGCGCACCGCGTGTCGCGCGGCGGCGGACCGGCGGTGATCGGCCATTACCACTCGCACCCGACCGGCCTTGCCGAGCCGTCGCCGCGCGACGCCGCCGATGCCGCGCCCGACGGCTCGACCTGGCTGATCATCGGCGACGGTACAGTCACTGCCTGGCGCGCGGTCGCGGCGGGCCGACGCCATGGCCGGTTCGATCCGCTCACGCTTGCTTGCGCCGACGGCCCGCCCACGGCAAAAAGGGAAACTTCGTCAAGGGATTTTGCATGACCGTCAGCCCGGTGGATTTCGCGAGCCTGCTATGTTCGCGACTGTGCCACGATCTTCTGTCGCCGGTGGGCGCGCTCAATAACGGGCTGGAGCTGCTCGCCGATGAAACCGATCCGGCGATGCGGGCGCGGTGCATGGAATTGCTGGCCGACAGTGCGCGCGCCTCGGCCAACAAGCTGAAATTCTTCCGCCTAGCGTTCGGTGCGGGCGGCGGCTTCAGCGAGCGGGTCGACATGGCCGAGGCGAAGGCCGCGATCGAGGGGCTGCTGGTCGACAATCGCCGCACCACGCTGGGCTGGCTGGTCGAGGCGTCGTCGCTGCCCAAGCCGGCGGTGCGCATCCTGGTCAATTTAGCGCTGATCGCGGTCGAGGCGCTGGCACGCGGCGGGACGATCGACATCGGTGCCGAGGCGGGGCGCGAGGCGATCGAGATCGCGATCCGGCTGGAGGGGCCGCGCATCCTGCTCGACCCCGAAATCCGCCGCGTGCTGATGGAGGGACAGGGGGGCGAGCCGCTCGGCTCGCGCACCGCGCCCGCCTTCCTGATCCACACGCTGACGGTCGAGCATGGCGGCATGACCCTGGTCACCGAGCCCGCGCCCAATACCATGATCCTGGGGGCCGCGATCCGGGCTGGGTAAACGCCCTTTTAATCTTGTGGCGGCAAGACGGGCTCCGAACTCTCGGTGTCCCGGGGAAATATGGACGACCTGCTGCCGGAATTCATTGCCGAAACCCGCGAGACGCTGGACGCGCTGTCCGGCGAGATCGTCGCGTGGGAAGCAGACCCTGCCGATCGCGGGCGGCTCGATGCGATCTTCCGCTTCGTCCATACGGTGAAGGGCAGCTGCGGCTTTCTCGACCTGCCGCGCCTGTCGCGGCTCAGCCATGCCGCCGAGGATGCGCTGGCGGCGGTGCGCGACGGCGGGCGGGTGCCCGACACCGCGCTGGTCAACGGCGTGCTGGCGATCGTCGACCGGATCGGCGCGGTGGTCGAGGCGATCGCGGCGGGGGTGCCGCTCGACGATTCGGATGACGAAACGCTGATCGCCGCGCTTCTGAAGGTGGAGGCGCCGGCCGCCGCCGCCCCGCGCCGAACGGTGACCGCACCGCGCGCCGCGCCGCGCAGCATCCGCCTGAACGTCGATCTGCTCGACCGGATGATGAGCGGCATGTCCGACATGGTGCTCGCCCGCAATGAACTGGCCCGCCGGTTGCGCGACGATGTGCTCGATCCGCGTGTCGAGGCGGCGCTCGACCGGTTGTCGCTGACCGTCGCCGATATGCGCGATACGGTGACGCGCACGCGGATGCAGAAGGTCGATGCGCTGTTCGCAGCGCTGCCCCGCATGGTACGCGACACGGCGGCGGAGCTGGGTAAGGCGGTCGAACTGCGGATCGAGGGGTCGGACGTCGATCTGGACCGCGAGATGATCGAGATGATGCGCGACCCGCTGGTCCACATCATCCGCAACGCGATCGACCACGGGATCGAGCCGCCGGCCGAGCGGCGGCGGCGCGGCAAGACGGCGGCGGGCCGGATCCGCGTCACCGCGCGCCAGTCCGGCAATCAGATCCTGATCGAGATCGAGGATGACGGCGCGGGCATCGATGTCGCGCGCATCGCCGCCAAGGCGGTGGCGAGCGATCTGCACAGCGCCGCACAGGTCGCGGCCATGAGCCCGGCGGAGCGGCTGAACCTGGTCTTCGCGCCGGGCCTGTCCAGCCGCGACACCGTCTCCACCCTGTCGGGGCGCGGGGTCGGCATGGATGTGGTGCGCGCCAATATCGAGCATGTCGGCGGCCGGATCGCGCTCGACAATCGGCCCGGCCACGGCCTGACCCTCACCATCCAGGTACCGCTGACGCTGTCGATCATGTCGACCATCGTTGTTGCCCTGGGGAAACAGCGTTTCGCCATCGCGCGCCAGTCGATCGAGGAGATCGTCAGGGTGCGCGGGCGGCAGGTGCGGATCGACCCGGTCGGCCCGGCGCAGATCGCCACGGTGCGGGGACGCCGCCTGCCCATGCTGCCGCTGGGGCCCTTTCTTGGCCTGGGGGACTCGGCGCCCGCGACGCTGGTCATCGTGTCGACGCGGGATGGCGACTACGCGCTGGGTGTCGACGATGTGCTCGATACCGAGGAGGTGGTGGTCAAGCCCGCCGCCCCGGCGGTGATGGCGACGGGACTCTACGCCGGACAGACCCTGCCGGACAGCGGGCTGCCGATACTGCTGCTCGACGGCGGCGGGCTGGCGCAGGCGGCGGGACTGCGGTTCGACCGGGTCGCCGAGGTCGAGGCCGCGGCGAGCGAGACCCAGCGTGGTACGCCCGCCTTGCTGTTCGAAGACCTCGACGGCGCACGCCGGGCGATCCCGCTGGGCGCGATCGATCGCGTCGAAAGGATCGCGCCGGCCGCCATCCACCGGTCGGGTGATCAGGTCCGCCTGATCGTTGGCGATACGACGATCCCGCTCCATGCGGCCAATCCCGATGCGCTGGCGGCGGCGGCGCGGGGCGGCGATATCGAGGTGCTGCGCCTGACCGATGGCGATGCCGAATGCGGCTATGCGATGGCGTGCACCATCGAGATCATTCCGCTGCCCGCCGACATCGCACCCGCCGCCGGCACCGGTCCGATAATGGGTGTGACCGTTTGGGACGGCCATGCGATCGAGATCCTCGACCCGCTGGCGCTGTTCATGACGACCGGCCTGCCGCAGTCCGACGGAGCCGCGCCGCTTTGTCTGCTCGACGGCGCCGGGGCGGCGTGGATGGACCGGTTCCTGCGCCCGGTGCTGGAGGCGCACGGCTATCGCTGCGCGTTGCACCTCGCGGCGGGCACGACGCCCGACGTGCGGTTGATGATGGAGGACGACGCGGTGAGCGCGCTGGCGGTCGATGCGCCGGTCGTGCGGCTGCGGCGGGACCGTGACGGGGGGGGCGACGGCGACAGCATCTATCGTTACGACCGGTCCGCGCTGATCGCCGCGCTGGCCGGCCATGCCCGCCGGGGAGGCCGCTGATGCCGTTGTTCCTGATCGCCCGGATCGCCGGGCAGGGCGTGGTGTTCGATGCCGACCAGGTCGATGCCGTGGTCGATATCGGCGAGGTGGTGGACGTGCCGCGCGTCGAACCCTCGATCCGGGGGCTGGCCGCGCTGCGCAGCCGGGTCGTGACCGTCATCGACACCCGGCTGGCACTGGGGCTTGAGGCGGTGGCGGACCATGTGCGGCGTGCGGTCATTACCCGGCAGGACGGGCATTATTACGCCATGCTGGTCGACGAGCTGGACGATATCGAGACGTTCGAGACCAGCCCGATGCCGCATGCGCCGCCCACGCACGGGCGCTGGCGCCGTGCGGTCGACGGCATCGTGGTGCGCGATGGCGAACCACTGCTGATCCTCGATCTGGCGCGTCTGGTGCCTCAGGGGACCGCGCTGGCGTCGTGAGCGATTAACCTCGCCCTTACTTTCGCCCGGCTAGAGTGCGGCAAGGTCCCGGCGGGATCGGTTGCAGTAGAAGGCATGCCGCATGAAAACCTGTCTGGTGGTCGACGATTCCAAGGTGATCCGCAAGGTCGCCCGCCACATCCTGGAAACGCTCGATCTGGAGGTGCGCGAGGCCGGCGACGGGCGCGAGGCGCTGGAGGCGTGTCTCGAATCGGTGCCCGACGTGGTCCTGCTCGACTGGAACATGCCGGTGATGAGCGGGATGGACTTCCTGCGGGCGCTGCGCGAGGCTCAGGTGACGCCCCGGCCGCGCATTGTCTTCTGCACGACCGAGAACGGCATGGCGCATATCCGCGCGGCGATCGACGCGGGCGCGGACGAATATATCATGAAGCCGTTCGATCGCGAGACGCTGGAGAGCAAGCTTCAGCTCGTCGGCATGATCTGATCCCGTCGCCCGGACCTTCGTGCGGAGCCACCCCGGCATGGCCTCTTCCCCCTATCTCCGACCCGCCACCCCGGATGCCGGCACCCGCATCCTGATCGTCGACGATTCGGTCGTGGCACGCGCGCTGATCGCGCGGCAGATCGAACCCTGGCCGGGCTTCGCGGTCGTCGGTGCGGTCGCGCATGTCCCTGCGGCTCTGGCGTTTCTGGCGGAGAACGAGGTCGACATCATCCTGCTCGACGTCGCGATGCCGGGCATCGACGGCATCACTGCGCTACCCCGGCTTCTCGCCGCGGGACGCGGGGCGCGCATCATCATCGTATCCTCCTCCACGCCCGCAGGTGGCTCTGCGGCGGTCCAGGCGCTGGCGCACGGCGCGGCCGACACGCTGGTCAAACCCCGTCCGCAGGGGCTTGGCGAGTTCAGCCGGGCGCTGCGTCACAAGCTGGAAGCGCTGGCGACGACGCGCGACGTCGCACCCCCATTGCCCGCGTCGCGACCGGCGTCCGCCCCGATGAGCCGCATGGCGATGCCCGAGATCATCGGCATCGGCGCCTCGACCGGCGGCATCCATGCGCTCGCCCAGTTGCTCGCCCCGCTACCGGACACGATGACGGTGCCGATCGTCGTCACCCAGCATCTGCCCGCCGCCTTCATGGCCTATTTCGCGGCGCAGCTGGCCACGGTCGCGGGCCGGCCCTGCGACGTGGCGCAGGACCGGATGCGCCTGCGCCCCGGCCGCATCGTCGTCGCCCCCGGCGATGCGCATATCGGCTTCGCGCCGATGGCCGATGGCGGTGCCGCGATCCGGCTCGAGCGCGGACGCGCCGCCAGCGGATGCCTGCCCTCGGTCGATCCGATGTTCGCCGCCATGGCGCGGATATGGGGCCGGCGGGCGATGGGCATCGTGCTGACCGGCATGGGGCGCGACGGGCTGGAGGGCGCGCAGGTCCTGAAACAGGCGGGCGGCACCATCATCGCGCAGGACGAGGCGAGTTCGGTGGTCTGGGGCATGCCCGGCGCGATCGTCGGCGGCGACCTGGCCGACATGGTACTGCCGCCCGACGCGATCGGCGCGATGCTGGCGCAAGGGATACGCCCGTGACGGCGCCGGGCATGCGATCCGCCCCGCCATTCCCGCAACCCGGTCATCCCGCGCCGTCGCCCAAGGCGTCGGCCCAGGCCCTCAACGTGCTCGCCGCGCTGCTGGAGGCCCGGACCGGCCAGCAGATCGTCCGCCACCGCTCGACCCGCGTCGACACCGTGCTGTTGCCGCTAATGCGCGAGCGCCGGCTGGAGACGCTCGACCAGCTGGTCCTGGCGATCCTCGATGGCAGCGATCCGTCGCTGGCGGGGCGGGTGGTGGATGCGCTGGTCAATTGCGAGACGTCGTTCTTCCGCGATCCGCAGGTCTTCGACCTGATCGCCGAGACGGTCGCCACCATCGAACGGACCGGGCGGCGCGCGCGCATCTGGAGTGTGGGATGTTCGACGGGGCAGGAGCCGCTGTCGATCGCCATGGCCCTTGCCGAGCGGAACGACGCCCTCGGGACGGCCATGCCCGACATCGTCGCGACCGACGTGTCGGAGGCCGCCCTGGCCAAGGCGCGCGCCGGCAGTTTCACCCAGTTCGAGGTGCAGCGCGGACTGCCCATCCGGCATCTGGTCCGCTGGTTCGAGGGGCGGGCGGACAATGAATGGGTCGTGCGGCCCGAATTGTTGCGCCACATCGCCTTTCGGCACATGAACCTCGTCTCAGACCCGCCGCCGCCCGGCGGCTTCGACCTGATCCTGTGCCGCAACGTCATGCTGTATTTCGCGCCGGAGGCCAAAAGGCGGGTGTTCGACATCCTGGCCTCGGCCATGCGGCCCGGCGCCGGCTTGATCCTGGGCGCGGGCGAGACGGTGATCGGCCAGACCGCGCTGTTCCGCCTGAGCCCGGGCGGAAGGGGACTGTACGAGAAAATCCCGGAGGAAGAGGAACCTCGCACGGCATGAGGGGCGTATCCATGGGCGATCGTTGCCGCTAGACGGACGAAAGCGGACCGGGGCCGTTCAGGAGGTTGCATGACGATCGTCGACACGCCGTCACCCAATTTCGACGTGCGGAGTTTGCCCATATCGATGATCGTGCTGCACTATACGGGCATGCAGGACGCGGAATCCGCCATCGCGCGGCTGCGCGATCCCGAGGCCAAGGTGTCCTGTCATTATCTCGTCGCCGAGGATGGCACGGTGCTGCGCATGGTCGCCGAGGAGGACCGCGCCTGGCATGCCGGCAAGTCGCACTGGCGCGCGACCGAGGACGTCAATTCGGCGAGCATCGGCATCGAGATCGTCAACCCCGGCCATGACTGGGGCTATCGCCCGTTCCCCGACGAACAGATCGCCGCCGTCATGGAATTGGTCGCGGACATCCAGACGCGGCATGGCATCACGCGCGGCAACATCGTCGGCCATTCGGACATCGCCCCGGCGCGAAAGCGCGATCCGGGCGAGCTGTTTCCCTGGGGTGCGCTGGCCCGGCGGCGACTGGCGCTGCCGCGTCCGACCCGGAATCTGATGGATCCGATGTGGACCGAGGCGGGCTTCTGCCTGGCGCTGGAGCGCTTCGGCTATGACGTGACCGACCGGATGGCGGCGATCATGGCGTTCCAGCGGCGGTTCCGGCCCGAGCTGATCGACGGCGAGATCGACGCGGAGTGCCGGATGATCCTGCTGGCGCTGCTCCTGCCGCGTCCGCAGGGGGATGATTGAGGGGGCGGGGCGTGGGCTTCGACTTCGCTCAGCCTGAACGGCTGTTGGGGTAAGGTTGCATTCGGCCTCCGCTCAGGC
>NZ_JBNNOB010000145.1:0-8621 GCF_050274375.1 Sphingomonas sp. NPDC019816 | reverse complement strand
GTCACCGTCGGCATGCTTGGCACCGCCAAGCGCGTCACGATCGACAAGGACAACACCACCATCGTCGATGGCGCAGGTGATGCCGACGCGATCAAGGGCCGCACCGAGGCGATCCGTGCGCAGATCGAGAACACCACCAGCGATTACGACCGCGAGAAGCTCCAGGAGCGCCTCGCCAAGCTTGCTGGCGGCGTGGCCGTCATCAAGGTCGGCGGTGCGACCGAGGTCGAGGTGAAGGAGCGCAAGGACCGCGTCGACGACGCGCTGCACGCGACCCGCGCGGCCGTCGAAGAGGGCATCGTCCCCGGCGGTGGTACGGCGCTGCTCTACGCGACCAAGGCGCTGGACGGCGTCAAGGGCGTCAACGACGACCAGACCCGTGGCATCGACATCGTTCGCAAGTCGCTGACCGCGCTGGTTCGCCAGATCGCGCAGAATGCCGGCCATGACGGTGCGGTCGTGTCGGGTAAGCTGCTCGATCAGGACGACACCTCGTTCGGCTTCAACGCGTCGACCGACACCTATGAGAACCTGGTTGCGGCCGGCGTGATCGACCCGACCAAGGTCGTGCGCACCGCGCTCCAGAACGCGGCATCGGTCGCCGGTCTGCTGATCACCACGGAAGCCACCGTGGCCGAGCTGCCCGAAGACAAGTCGCCCGCCATGCCCGCCGGCGGCGGCATGGGCGGCATGGGCGGCATGGACTTCTAAGTCGGATTTCGGGGACCGGCGGGGGCGACCTCGTCGGGAACCGGACCGGCCTGTCCATCGGCACAGCCAAATGGAGAAGGCCCGGGGAGCGATCCCCGGGCCTTTTTCTGTGTCCGTCGATCTGGGTGGGGGGGGCGTTTTGTCTGGGGAGAGCGCAGGGCGTGCACTTCGACTTCGCTCAGTGCGAACGGAGGTTGGGGCGGTGCGCAATGTGGTGCTGGTTGTGAGCCCGTGCTTCTTGCGCCTTCCGCCCAGTTCACAGGCCTCATTCCCCCACCTCCGTTCAGCCTGAGCGAAGTCGAAGGCCACGGGAATCGTGTGGGGCAAACAGCTGGGCCTGCGCTTCGACTTCGCTCAGCGCGAACGGAGGTTGGGGAGGTGCGGAATGCGGTGCCGGTCGTGAGCCCGTGATTCTCGCCTTCCACCCAATTCAAAGGCCTTATTGCCCCACCTCCGTTCAGCCTGAGCGAAGTCGAAGGCCACGGGAATCCCGTGGTGCAATCAGCCGGGCCTGCACTTCGACTTCGCTCAGTGTGAACGGGTGTGGGGGCGGGGAGCCAAGGAAAGGCCACGTACCCCGGAGAAGGCCGAGGTACGGAAGGAGGCACAAAAAAGGCGGCCGGACCCCCGCCCGACCGCCTATCCAAAACCGGAAAACCCGAACCTCTTACGCGCCGGCGTTCTTCAGCGCCGCCTCGACGTCCTTCCAGCCGATCGCACCCTGTATCGGCTTGCCGTTCAGCAGGAAGGTCGGGGTGCCCGTCACCGTGCCGTCGGCACCGCGATCCTGGGTCTGCTTGGTCAGGCGGTCGATCTGCTTCATGTCGGCCAGGCACTGGCGCGCCTTGGCTTCGGGGATGCCGCGCTGCTTGACGAAGTTGATCAGGTCCATCTGCTCGGCCATCGCCTTGATCGCGTCGACCGGCTTGGCGTTCTGGAGCTGCTGCTGCATCGCGGGCGTCATCGCCTGCAGCTTGTCGTTGAAGCCCTGCTGCGCCTGATACATTTGTTCGAGCAGCGGGAAGAAGATCGTCTCGCCCTGGCAGATGCCGAGCAGCGCGGGCGGCAGGTCGGGCGCGCCGTGGATCAGGAATTCGCGGAATTCCCAGCTGACCTTGCCCGACTTGACGTAAGTGTTGGTCAGCGGCTCGAAACCCTCACGCGCGAACGCACCGCAGGCCGGGCACAGGCGCGAGCCATATTCGACCAGCTTGATGGGGGCGTTCGGGTTGCCCATCACATAGCCCTCGTCGGTCTTGCGAACGACCTGGGTCCAGTCCTGACCGGCCGGCGCGGGCACGGCGGGCAGCGGCGAGGCGGCCGGGGTGCTGCTGTTGGCGTTGCCGCCATTGCCGCCGCAAGCGGCGAGCGCCAGCGGCAGGGCGAGGAGGAGAAGGCGAGACGTCATCGACAAATGCTCCGATGGGGAAAGGGGATCAGCGGGCGCCGGCGGCGCGCAGCAGCGGTTGCAGGGCGTCCCAGGTGAAGACGCCCATGGCCTGCTTGCCGTTGATGAAGAAGCCGGGCGTGCCCTCGATCGTGTCGGGGGCATTCGTCGTCATGGCGACGATGCGATCGGCGGCCGCACGATCGGACAGGCACGCGGCGATCTGTGCATCGCTGAGGCCGGCGGCCTTGCCGATCGCGGGAAGGCCAGCGCCGTCCGCCACTGTCTTCAATTGCGCGGCCATGGGATAGGCGCTGATCCGCTGGCCATTGGCCTGGTCGAACTCCATGCCCCGCGCCAGCCACGTCTTCTGCTGCGCGAACATCGCCTCGTTCAGCGCAGGAAAGCGCGCCGCCCCGCCACACCGTGCGATCAGGGCGGCTGCCAGATCGATCCGGTCGCGGATGAAATGCCGCACCTCGATGCTGGTCGACCCCGATCGGACCATCCTGTCCCTCAGGACGGGGGCCGACTGGATCGCGAAATCGGCGCAATGGGGGCAGGTATAGCTGACATATTCGACCAGCTTCACGCGCGCCGCCGGATTGCCGATGACGTAAGCCCCGGCGGGTGTCTGAGTGACATGCCCGGTCCAGTCGACCTTGCGCTGGGCCTGGGCGGCCCCGGCGGGCGCGGTGGTGGAGAAAGCGAGGCCGAGCGCGGCCAGCGACAGGAAAAGACGCATCACGACACCTTGGGAAGGCCGCGCGTCGCAGCGACGCCCGCGGCAAGCGATTCGAGCACGGCGCGAAGTTCCGGGTCGGCGATCTGGCGCAGCCCGTCGCCCATTTCCGGCGGCACCGGCTGCGGCTTGGGCGGCGCGGCCCGGCGGGGGGCGGCCATCGGCAGTTCGCCCTGGCGGATCTGCAACCGCGCGACTGCCGGATAGCCGAAGAAGCGGTTCACCCGCTCGATGATCTCGGGCGCGATATGCTGCATCATCGGCGCGTGCGCGCCGCGCACGACCAGGGTCAGGACGCCGTTCTGTTTCTCGCCCTGCGGAAAGCGGATCGATTCGGGCGCGCTGGCGGTCGACAGGCGCGGGCCGACGATGTCGGGCCAGCGGCTGACGATCGCGCTCTGAACGAAACCGAAGCGACGAAAGGCCGCGCCGCCGATGGCGGGCAGCAGTTCGGACACCGCGCGGGGGCGGTTGGAACGGGGGGGCGGCTCCTGGGGGGCGCGGATGCGCTTGCTCATATCGGGCTCCATGCCATAGCGGGCGGGTGGACGCCAAGCATTCATCATCGCCCGATAATCCTGCCGCCCGTCTGCTTGCCTGGTACGACCGTCATGCCCGCGACCTGCCCTGGCGCAGCAAGCCCGGGGAGGTGGCCGATCCGTACCGTGTCTGGCTGTCCGAGGTGATGCTGCAACAGACGACGGTGGCGGCGGTCAGCCCGCGCTTCACCGCCTGGGTGGCGCGCTGGCCCGATGTCGCGAGTCTTGCCGCCGCGCCGGACGAGGACATCATGGCTGCCTGGGCAGGGCTGGGCTATTATGCCCGCGCCCGCAATCTGGTGAAGGCAGCGCGGGCGGTGGTCGCCGAGCATGGCGGGCGCTTTCCCGCGACAGAGGCCGAATTGCGCGAACTGCCGGGGCTGGGCGCCTATACGGCGGCGGCGGTGGCGGCGATCGCGTTCGGCGAGCGCGCGGTGGTGGTCGATGCCAATGTCGAGCGGGTGGTCGCACGGTTGTTCGCGATCCAGACGCCGCTGCCCGCCGCGCGCCCGGCGATCCGGGAGGCGACGGACCGCATCACCCCCGACGCACGGGCCGGCGATTTCGCGCAGGCGATGATGGACCTGGGCTCGTCGATCTGCACCGTGAAGAAGCCGCAATGCCTGCTCTGTCCGATCGCGGTCGATTGCCGCGCGCGGGCCGAGGGGATCGCCGAGACATTGCCCGCCAAGGCCCCGAAGAAGAAGCGCCCCTATCGCCACGGCACGATCTTCTGGATCGAGCGCGACGGCCATGTCTGGCTGGTGCGGCGGCCGGACAAGGGCCTGCTGGGCGGGATGCGCGCGCTGCCGACCGGGCCGTGGACAGATGAGCGGCCGGGGCTGGCCGATGCGCCGGCCGAGGGGCCGTGGGTCATGCTGAACGACACGGTCGTGCATGGCTTCACCCATTTCGAACTGGAACTGGCGCTGGCCCGGACGGACGGCGTGCCGACCGATCCCGATGCGGGGGAATGGTGGCCGATCAAGGATTTGGGAACTGCCGGCCTGCCTACGCTGTTCGCGCGGGCAGCCGATCGACTGAAAGGGGCCTGAGTGATGATGCGTCATATGATGGTGACGGGCGGGGCGATGCTAACCCTTCTGGGTGCCGCCGCCCCGGCGCAGGTCGCGCGCCCGGCCCAGCCGGCCCCGAAGGCCACTGCGGCCAAGCTGCCCGCGACGCAGGCGCTCTTCGACAGCTATGTTCGCTCGGGCAAGATGCCGGGCATCGTCGCGGCGATCGGGCAAAAGAGCCAGCCCCCGGTCTTCGTCTCGGCCGGGCGCACCGCGCTGGCCCCCAATGCGCCCGCCGTCGGGCCGGACACGCTGTGGCGCGTCTATTCGATGACCAAGCCGGTCACCGCCATGGCGGCGATGATCCTCATCGAGGAGGGCAAGCTCGGCCTCGATCAGCCACTGTCCGACATCTATCCCGCCTATCGGCAGATGCGGGTGCTGACCAATGCCGACACCTCGCTGGAGAGCCGGCCCGCGACCAGGCCGATCACCATCCGCAACCTGCTGACCCACACGGCGGGACTGGGGTACAGCATCACCACCAAGGGGCCGCTGCTGAAGGAATATGAGCGGCTGGGCATCGTGCCCTTCACCGCCAATGCGCAGGTGGAGGCGGCGGTGCGCCGGGTCCGCCCCGCCAGCCTCCAGCAATTCGCCGAGCGGGTCGCCACCCTGCCGCTGATCGCCGAGCCGGGGACGAAGTGGAGCTATTCCATCGGCCTCGACGTCATGGCGGCGGTGGTCGAGAAGGTGTCGGGCATGCCGTTCGAGCGCTTCGTCCAGACTCGTATCTTCGACCCGCTGAAGATGAATTCCAGCTATTGGCGGGTGCCGGCATCCGCCGCCAACCGGCTGGTCACCAATTATACCTTCTTGGGCGATCAGCTGGTGCCGGTCGATCCGGGTGCGACCTCGGTCTTTCTCCAGGCGCCCAGCTTTCCTTATGGGGGCGCGGGGCTGGTGATGTCGGCGCGCGACTATGACCGGTTCCTCCAGATGCTGCAGAATGGCGGCACGGTCGACGGGGCCCGCGTGATGAAGCCGGAGACGGTCAGGCTCGCCATGTCCAACCTGTTGCCCGCCGGGGTCCGCTATGGCGGCGTGTCGGGATCGACCGGGGGTAGCGCAGGCGGAGTCCCGACCGGCTATGGCGCGGGTGGATCGGTGACGCTGGCCGATACGCCGGGCGGGCCGGGCAAGGGTACCTATGGCTGGGGCGGCGCGGCGGGTACGGTCGCCTATGTCGACCCGACGCGCGGGGTTCGGGGCACGATCATGGTCAATTATTTCCCTGCCGACCGCTGGCCGTTGCGCCGCGATCTGGCGGCGGCGCTCTATCAGGACATGGGGGCGGCACGCCGGTGAGCATTTTGGGTTTTACCGGTGGTCGGCTCGATCGCGCCGATCCGCTGCGGCACGATGTGGCGGGGTTCGCGGCCGCGCTGGCCGATCCGGCGGCGCGGCGGCTGGTCCTCGACGGCTATGAGCCTGTCATGGCGGACGGGCGACTGGGGTGGACCGCGATCGATCCGCGCGACGCGGCGGAGGATCATGTCCTGCTCGGGCTGGAAGACGGCGTGCCGCACTTCGCGCGGCTGACGGCCGAGCCCGCCAGCGGGCGTTCGTTCGAGATGATCGCGGCGCTGCATGCGTTGGCAACGGGCGAGGCGGCGACCTATGCGGCGGCGCGTTCGGTGCTCGACTGGCATGCGCGGCATCGTTTCTGCGCGCGCTGCGGGGCGGAGACGCATCCCTTTCGCGCAGGCTGGGGCCGGCGCTGCCCGGCGTGCGGCACCGAGCATTTCCCGCGCGTCGACCCGGTCGTGATCATGATCGCCGAACATGACGGTCGTGCGCTGCTGGGTCGTCAGCCGGCCTTTCCGCCGGGGCGCTATTCGGCGCTGGCCGGATTCCTGGAGCCCGGCGAATCGATCGAGGAAGCGGTCGCGCGCGAGCTGTTCGAGGAAGCCGGCGTGCGGGTGCGGGATGTCCGCTACATCGCCAGCCAGCCCTGGCCGTTCCCGTCGTCGCTGATGATCGCCTGCGTCGCGACCGCGTTGGACGACCGGCTGACGATCGATCGCACCGAGTTGGAGGATGCGATCTGGGTGTCGCGCGACGAAGTGCGGGCCGCGCTGGCGGGGGACGAATCGCGCTTCGGCGTGCCGCCGGCTTACGCGATCGCGCATACGCTGTTGAGGGAATGGGCCGCGTAAATCCTCCCCGGCACGGGGAGGGGGACCGTGCGCAGCACGGTGGAGGGGGGCTTCCACACGGGATGCCCCTTGCTGCACGCCCCCTCCGTCAGGGCTTCGCCCTGCCACCTCCCCTTGCAGGGGAGGAAATTTGCGATTTACCCCCGCTGCCGCGCCTGGCGGTAGGTCCCCAGCAACCGCACCCATTTGCTGTGGAACCCCAGTTCCTCGATCGCGCGATCGAATGCGACCTCGCCCGGCCGGCCGACGACGTCGCAGTAGAATTCGGTGGCCGCGAAACTGCCGCCGCGCTGATAGCTTTCCAGCTTCGTCATGTTGACGCCGTTGGTCGCGAAGCCGCCCATCGCCTTGTAGAGCGCGGCGGGGATGTTCTTCACCTCGAAGATCAGGCTGGTCATCCACGGACCCTCGCCGACCGGCGGCGGGCCCCCGCGCGCCAGCACGACGAAGCGGGTCATGTTGTGTTCGCCGTCCGACACGTCCTCGGACAGCAGCGTCAGCCCGTAAAGCTCGGCCGCGCGCGGCGGGGCGAGCGCGGCGATGCGGGGATCGGCCATCTCGGCGACGCGCGCGGCGGCGCCCGCCGTATCGGCATAGGCGATCGGGCGCAGGCCATGCGCGCGCAGCCAGTGGCGGCATTGGCCCAGCGCCTGCGGGTGGCTCATCACCTCGACCAGTTCGTCGCGCGTGCCCGTCGTCATCAGCGCGTGGCGGATCGACAGGAAATGCTCGCCGATGATGACCAGCCCGGATTCGGGCAACAGGAAGTGGATGTCGGCGACGCGGCCGTGCAGCGAATTCTCGATCGGGATGATCGCATGATCGACCTTGCCCGACTTCACCGCCTCCAGCGCGTCGGCGAAATCGAAACAGGGCAGCGGCAGGCCGTCGGGAAACGCCTCGACCGCGGCGACATGGCTGTTGGCGCCCGGCGCCCCCTGGAACGCGACGCCGCGCGCGGGCTCGGCCAGCGCGGCTTGGGTCATCGCCTCGACGATGGGGCGGGCGGGGGCGGCGTAATTGTCCATGGCGCGGTGGCGTAAAGCGGGGGCGGCACGTGATCAAGGCGCGAACCCCGAAGCAAAACTTGCCGTCCGCGAAAGCCGCACCTAAGGTCGGCGTTCAGGAGAGATATTGGCGGGGCAGCGACAAGCGATGGACCTAAAGACCAATACGATCGCGGGATGGGTGCTTGGCGCGGCTGGTGCGGCGCTTGGACTCTCGATCGTCGGCGGCATGATCTACCATGGTGGACGTCCCGAAAAGATGGGCTACCCCATCGAAGGCGTGGAGACCGAAGGCTCTGGCGGCGGGGCCCCCGAGGTGCCGATCGCCTCGCTTCTGCCCACCGCCGATGCGGCCAAGGGCGCCGAAGTGTTCAAGAAATGCGCGGCATGCCACACCATCAACCAGGGCGGCGCGAACGGCATCGGCCCCAATCTCTATGCCACCATGGGCGAGGCCATTGCGCAGGGTAAGGGCGGCTTCGCCTTCTCCGACGCGCTGAAGGCGGTCGGCGGCACCTGGGACTGGGACAAGATGAACGCTTGGCTGACCTCCCCACGCAAATTCGCGCCCGGCACCAAGATGACCTTTGCCGGCCTGTCCAATCCGCAGGACCGCGCGAACGTGATCCTGTATCTGAACCAGCAGGGATCGAACCTGCCGCTGCCCGCCGCGCCCGCCGCCAAGGCGGAACCGGCCGCCGGCGAAGCCCCGGCCAACGCCGCCGACGCGGCGGTCGAGCGGGTCGAGGACGATCCGCGCGGCGAGACCGGCGCGATCGCCAACACCGGCACGCCGGCGCGCGGCGCACCTTCGGTCGACCCCCAGGCCGCGATCGAAGGCGCCAAGGCACCGCGCTGAGGCCGGTCGACATTCTCTCCATTCCTCCCCTGCAAGGGGAGGTGTCAGGCCCTCGGCCTGACGGAGGGGTGCCCCCATGCGCGGGATCAGTCCTGACTCACGACCGGCGACACCCCTCCGTCAAGCCTTCGGCTTGCCACC
>NZ_JBNNOB010000144.1:0-8743 GCF_050274375.1 Sphingomonas sp. NPDC019816 | reverse complement strand
TGATCCGCTCGGCGGTGGCTTCACCGATCAGCAGATTGTGGTTGCGGCGGACATAGGAGACGATCGACTCGTCCATCTTGTCACCGCCAACACGCACCGACGTGGTGTAGGCGAGGCCACGCAAGCTCAGCACCGCGACTTCGGTCGTGCCGCCGCCGATATCGACGACCATCGATCCGATCGGCTCGGTGACGGGCATGTCGGCACCGATCGCGGCGGCCATCGGTTCCTCGATCAGGAAGACCTGGCTTGCGCCCGCGTTCGAGGCGGCGTCGCGGATCGCGCGGCGTTCCACCTTGGTCGAACCCGACGGCACGCAGATCACGATCTCGGGCCAGCGCGCGAACTTGCGGGGGCCGTGCACCTTCAGGATGAAGTGCTTGATCATCTGTTCAGCGACGTCGATGTCGGCGATCACGCCGTCACGCAAGGGGCGGATCGCCTCGATATTGCCCGGGGTCTTGCCCATCATCAGCTTGGCGTCGTCGCCGACCGCCTTGACCTTCTTGATGCCGTTGATCGTCTCGACCGCGACGACGGACGGCTCGTTCAGCACGATGCCGCGTCCGCGGACATAGACCACGGTGTTCGCGGTGCCGAGGTCGATCGCCATGTCTTGCGACATGAATTTCAGGAAGCGGGGCAGGGGCATCGAGGCTTTCGTTCCGTCTGGTGGACCGGGTGGGCGTAACTCATATCCCGAACCGCCGCCAAGAGCCGTTACAGGCACCTGCACCGTCATTTGCGGGGTCGCGGGATGCCGTCGCTTGGGCTAGGGTTTGCCGCATGTCAATACGGCGTCTGCCTCCCCATCTCGTCAATCGTATCGCGGCCGGTGAAGTGGTGGAAAGGCCCGCCAGTGCGTTGAAGGAACTGGTCGAAAACTCCATCGATGCGGGCGCCACCCGTGTTGCAATCGTTCTCGGCCAGGGCGGCATCGGCCGGATCGAGGTGGCCGATGACGGATGCGGCATGTCGGCCGAGGACATGGCGCTCGCGCTGGAGCGGCATTGCACCTCCAAACTGCCCGACGAAGCGATCGAAGCGGTCGTGACGCTCGGTTTTCGCGGCGAGGCGCTGCCCTCGATCGCCAGCGTCGCGCGGGTGACGATCGAGAGCCGTCCGGCGGGCCGCGATGGCTGGAGCCGCGTGGTCGACAATGGCGAAGTGCTGCGCGACGGCCCCGCCGCCGTGCCGCCGGGCACCCGGATCGTGGTCGAGGACCTGTTCGCGCGGGTGCCCGCCCGGCGCAAGTTCCTGCGCTCGCCGCGCTCGGAATATGCCGCCTGTCTCGACATGGTGCGCCGCCTGGCGATGGCGCGGCCCGATATCGCCTTCACGCTGGAGCATGACGGGCGGCGGGTGCTGACCGTGCCGGGGGGCGAGGAACGGCCCGGCCGGGTCGCTGGCCTGACCGACCGGGCGCTGGCGGAGAATTCGGTGGCGATCGACTGGGTGCGCGACACGGTGTCGCTGGGCGGGGTCGCGGGGCTGCCGACCTTCAACCGTGGCATCGCCGACCATCAATATCTGTTCGTCAATGGGCGTCCGGTCCGTGACAGACTATTAATGGGCGCTATCCGAGGGGCTTATGCCGAGATGTTGCCACGCGATCGTCACGCGGTGGTGGCGCTGTTCCTCGATATGCCGCCGAGCGAAGTCGATGTGAATGTCCATCCGGCGAAGACCGAGGTCCGCTTTCGCGACCCCGCGCTGATCCGGGGCATGATCGTCTCCGGCCTGCGTCGCGCCCTGGACGAAGCCGGGCATCGCAGCGTGCAGCGCCCGCCCGACTCGGCGCTCGCCATGTGGCAGATCGAGATGGTCGCCGCACCGCTGGCCTCGGCTCCGCCCGCCGACGACTGGGGCCATGCCGCGCCCGAAGCACGGGTGATGGAGCGCCAGTCATTGTTCGCCCCGCGCCCCGGTTTCGCCGCACCCCCGCCGCTCGCCCGCGCCGAGGCCGCCTTCGCGCTCCCGCCCGAGGTACGCCAATATCCGATGGGCGTCGCGCGCGGGCAGGTCGCCAAGACCTATATCGTCGCCGAAGCCGAGGACGGCCTGGTGCTGGTCGACCAGCACGCCGCGCACGAACGGCTGGTGCTGGAACGCATGCGCGCCGCGCTGACCGGCGGCCGAGTGGCGTCGCAGGCGATGCTGATACCCGAAGTGGTCGAACTGGACGAGCCCGCCTGCGACCGGCTGGAGGCGCGCGCCGAGGAACTGGCCGAATTCGGGTTGGATCTCGAACGGTTCGGCCCGACCGCGATGCTGGTCCGCTCGACGCCAGCGCTGCTTGGGCAGAGCGATCCCAAGGGGCTGGTGAGCGATCTTGCGGATGAACTCGCCGCGTTCGATCAGGCGTTGTCCCTGCGCGAACGGCTGGATCACGTCGCGGCGACCATGGCCTGTCACGGCTCCGTGCGTGCTGGTCGCATCCTGTCGGTTGCCGAGATGAACGCACTGCTTCGCGAAATGGAAGTCACACCGCATTCGGGCCAGTGCAACCATGGCCGCCCGACCTGGGTGAAATTGCAGCATGGCGATATCGAGAAGCTGTTCGGGCGGAAGTGAGGGCGTGCCAGCCAATCGCCCGAAGCAACCAGCGAGAATCGGTCGCGCATGCCTGCCGGGAGAAATCAGGCCGCCTCCCACCGCAATTGCGCCAAGCGAACGGAACCACGCCCAGGTGCGGGTCAGTCCCGCCGTTGCAGAAGCGGATGATCGCCAACGGTACTTGGCAGGACAGCTGCAACCCCGATTTCAGCGGCGAGTCGTGTTCGTTGGGCGATGAGCGGAAAAAACTTTGGTTTGGCTGTTCACCGTAACGAAACTTTTGCACTTCGCCGTGTATTTAGTGAGCATCGCATAGGCTTAGGCAGCTTGACCATGAAACATATAATGCCGCTCATCTTCGCACTGATCCCGCTGGCGGCCGTCGTCAGCGCCTGCGTCGCCTGTCCCTGAGCCTTTAGGGCGCCATTACGCGCGCTTTTCGATTGCCGTCTCCCAAGACGCAAAAAAGGGCCGCCCGGTCATACCGGACGGCCCTTTCTTTTTGGCGACAAGCCGAAGCGGGGGATTAACCCTGCGCTTCTTCCTGCTCCGGCTGAACCTCGGCGGTGGCGCCGGGCTCTGCGTTGGGATCGTAATCCTCGGTGAAGCCGGCTTCGTCACGCTCGAACATCGAGGCCATGACGTCGACGCCCTTCGCCTGCATTTCGGCTTCTTCCGGCGAGCGGGCGACGTTGACCTTGACGGTCACGGCCACTTCCGGGTGAAGCGCGACGCGAACGTCGTACAGGCCGATCGCCTTGATCGGACGGTCGAGCACGATCTGGCTCTTGTTGACCTTGTGGCCATCGGCGACCAGCGCGTCGACCAGATCGCGAACCGCGACCGAGCCGTACAGCTGACCGACGTTCGACGCCTGACGGATCAGGGTGACGCTGGCGTTCTCGAAGGTCTTCGACTCGACCTCGGCCTCGGCGCGACGGTTCGCGTTCTCGGCTTCGATGCGGGCGCGGTTGGCCTCGAACACCTTCTTGTTGGCTTCGTTGGCGCGCAGCGCCTTCTTGCGCGGCAGCAGGAAGTTACGGGCATAGCCGTCCTTCACCGAAACCACGTCGCCGATGGCGCCGAGCTTCTCGACGCGCTCAAGCAGAATAACGTTCATCTGTAAGACCCCTTACTTCACGACGTAGGGCAGGAGGCCCAGATGACGCGCACGCTTGATCGCCTGGGCGAGCTCGCGCTGCTTCTTGGCCGACACGCTGGTGATGCGCGAGGGCACGATCTTGCCGCGCTCGGACACGAAGCCCTGCAGCAGACGGACGTCCTTATAGTCGATCCGGGGCGCGTCCTTCGCGGAGAAGGGGCAGCTCTTGCGGCGACGAAAAAACGGGCGGGCCATTATGCGGCTTCCTCTTCACGATCACGACGGGGGCGGTCAGCGCGGTCGGGGCGTTCGCCACGATCGGCACGACGCTCGCGGTCGCGCTCCTGCTTGCGCATCATCACCGACGGACCTTCTTCATGGCCGTCCACCTTGACGGTCATGTAGCGGATCACGTCTTCGTTGATCTGGGTCTGGCGCTCCAGCTCGGCGACGACACCGGCGGGGGCGTCGATTTCGAGCATGACGTAGTGCGCCTTGCGGTTCTTGGCGATCTTGTACGCCAGCGAACGCAGGCCCCAGGTCTCGGTCTTCACGACCTTGCCCTGATTGTCCTCGACGATCTTCGTGGCGGCTTCCGCCAGCGCGTCCACCTGCGCCTGTGCCAGATCCTGGCGCGCAAGGAACACGTGCTCGTAAAGAGCCATGCAGCTTACCTTATGTTGGCCGATCGCTGATGCCCACCCCATGTGGGACACCCCTCCGGCTGTCTTCCATACTTCAATACCGTCACGCCAAAATGGCATGAGGGCGGGTGAAGCAGGTGCTTCCCGCCCAATGGTGCGCCGGCTCATAGCGAATTGCGGGCAAAAGGCAAGCGGGGAGGGGCGCGCCCTTGCCAGCGGCGGGCGACCTTTCTACCGCGCGGGCCATCCTATTACTGTTTCATGGCAGAACCAACATGCGTGCATTCATCTTTCCGGGCCAGGGCAGCCAGGCCGTCGGCATGGGCAAGGCGCTGGCCGAGGCGAGCCCCGTCGCCCGCGAGGTGTTCCAGGAGGTCGACGAGGCGCTGGGCCAGCATCTCTATCGCCTGATGGTCGAAGGGCCGGCCGACGAACTGACCCTGACCGAGAACGCGCAAGCAGCGATCATGGCGAACGCCATCGCGACGCTGCGCGTGCTGGAGAAGGAAGGCGGCGTCCGCCTGTCGGAGAAGGCCGATTTCGTCGCAGGCCACTCGCTGGGCGAATATACGGCGCTGTGCGCGGCCGATGCGATCGACCTGCCCACCACGGCTCGCCTGCTGAAGCTGCGCGGCCGGGCGATGCAGGCAGCGGTGCCGGTAGGTGAGGGGGCGATGGCCGCGCTGCTCGGCGCTGACCTGGAAAAGGCCAAGACCATCGCGGGTGCGGCGGTCGATGCGATCCTGGCAGAGGGCGGCGAGGAGCTGGTCTGCACGGTCGCCAACGACAATGACCCGAGCCAGGTCGTGATCTCCGGCCACCGCGCGGCGATCGAGAAGGCGGTGGCGCTGGCCAAGGATCTGGGTGCCAAGCGCGCCGTCCTGCTGCCGGTGTCAGCGCCGTTCCACTGCCCGCTGATGCAGCCCGCCGCCGATGCGATGGACGCCGCGCTCGCCGAGGCGACGATCCGTGCGCCGCTGGTGCCGGTCTATGCCAATGTCGAAGCCGCGCCGGTCGCCGATCCCGGCGCGATCCGCGCGCTGCTGGTGGCGCAGGTGACGGGCATGGTCCGCTGGCGCGAATCGGTGCTGGCGATGCAGGAGGCTGGTGTCACGCAGTTCGTCGAATTCGGCGGCAAGGTCCTCGGCCCGATGGTCAAGCGTATCGCGCCGGACGTGGATGCGGTCAGTGTCGTGACGATGGATGACATCGAGGGGCTTCTCGCCAAGCTCTGATTTTTGTTCACGCGAAGGCGCGAGGACGCGAAGATGGCAGATATCGAAACAATAGCGTTTGATGTGATTGATCTGTCCTTGCGCCTTCATCGTGAGCTTGGTCCGGGATTGCTAGAGAGTGTTTATGAGACGATCCTAGCTGCCAAGTTGGCAAGCATAGGCTATCGTGTCGAACGACAGCGGGCCGTCAATTTCAGTTTTGATGGGCTGCAATTCGATGGAGCCTTTCGCATTGACCTACTGATCGAAGAAGCATTGCTCGTCGAAATCAAATCAGTTGAGCGGCTGAATGCCGCTCATGCCAAACAACTGCTAACTTATCTACGCCTGACAAAACAGCCGTTGGGGCTGCTTGTTAATTTCGGCGGTGCTACCTTGAAGGAAGGACTCCGCCGCGTCGTCAACGACTACACGCCCATCGCGTCTTCGCGGCTTCGCGTGAACCAAAGAATCGGAGAATAAGCATGTTCGACCTGACAGGAATGACCGCCCTCGTGACCGGTGCATCGGGTGGCCTCGGCTCGGCGGTGGCGAAGGCGCTGGCGGCGCAGGGGGCGAAGCTGGCGCTCTCGGGCTCCAATATCGATAAGCTTGAAGCATTCCGCGCGGAACTGGCCGGCGAGCATGTCGCGGTGCCGTGCAACCTGTCCGACGCGGCCGCCGTCGATGCGCTGATCCCGCAGGCGGTCGAGGCGCTGGGCGGCAAGCTCGACATTCTGGTCAACAATGCCGGCGTCACCCGCGACAACCTGACCATGCGGATGAAGGACGAGGAGTGGGACCAGGTCATCAGCGTCAACCTGGAGGCGACCTTCCGCCTGATCCGCGCCGCCGCCAAGCCGATGATGAAGGCGCGCTTTGGCCGCATCATCTCGATCACCTCGATCGTCGGCGCGACCGGCAATCCGGGCCAGGCGAACTATGCCGCGTCGAAGGCGGGCATCGTCGGCATGTCGAAGGCGGTGGCGCAGGAGCTTGCCAGCCGCAACGTTACCGTCAACTGCGTGGCGCCCGGCTTCATGCGCTCGGCGATGACCGACGTTCTGCCCGAGGCGCAGAAGGCCGCGCTGCTCGGCAAGATTCCGGCCGGCGATCTGGGCCGTGGCGAGGATATCGGCGCGGCGGTCGTCTACCTCGCGTCGAAGGAAGCGGGCTATGTCACCGGCCAGACGCTGCACGTCAATGGCGGCATGGCGATGCTGTAAAGGGCATATTTGCCACGAATGAGCGTATCCGGGCCCGAGTCCGTCGCTGGACGGGCTTGCCAGAAAAGAGCGCGCGTTCTACGTGCGTTCAGGAATTACCAACCCCCGATGAATTACGAGAAGGGATTACCATGAGCGAGACCGCCGACCGCGTGAAGAAGATCGTCGTCGAGCATCTCGGCGTCGAAGCCGACAAGGTGACCGAGGACGCGAGCTTCATCGACGATCTCGGTGCCGACAGCCTCGACATCGTCGAGCTCGTCATGGCGTTCGAGGAAGAGTTCGGTGTCGAAATCCCGGACGATGCCGCCGAGAAGATCACGACCGTCAAGGACGCGATCACCTATATCGACGAGAACAAGGCCTAATTCCGGGGCCACTCGGCGTGTGATCCACACGCCGAACGGGCCGTGAAGGCCAGGTTGCAAGCGGCTCCCCGACCCCGACTAGCGGGCGGGGAGCCGTTTTCGTTGTGAATGGAGTGGAATATGCGGCGCGTCGTCGTCACCGGATTGGGTCTTGTCACGCCGCTGGGCGCGGATGTGGAGACCGCCTGGGCCAATCTGATCGCTGGCAAGTCCGGCGCCGGGACCATCACGCGGTTCGATACCACAGGGCAGAAATGCACCATCGCGTGCGAGGTGAAGCCCAAGGATCACGAATATGGCTTCGACCCTGACAAGCGCGTCGACCACAAGGTCCAGCGTCAGGTCGATCCCTTCATCGTTTACGGCATCGACGCCGCCGGTCAGGCGCTGGAAGATGCTGGTCTTACCGAGATGGACGAGGCCACGAAGCTTCGCGCGGGCGTGTCGATCGGATCGGGCATCGGCGGCCTGCCGGGCATCGAGATCGAATCGGTCAACTTGCACGAGCGCGGCCCCGGCCGGGTCAGCCCGCACTTCGTCCACGGCCGCCTGATCAACCTGATCTCGGGTCAGGTCAGCATCAAATACGGCCTGATGGGCCCGAACCATGCGGTCGTCACCGCCTGTTCGACCGGCGCGCACTCGATCGGCGACGCTGCGCGCATGATCCGCGACGACGATGCCGACATCATGCTGGCGGGCGGTGCGGAGAGCACGATCAATCCGCTCGGCGTCGCCGGCTTTGCCCAGGCGCGCGCGCTCAACATGAGCATGAACGATCGTCCGACCGAAGCGAGCCGTCCTTACGACAAGGGCCGGGACGGCTTCGTGATGGGCGAGGGGGCTGGCGTCGTCGTGCTCGAGGAATATGAGCACGCCAAGGCGCGCGGCGCGAAAATCTATGCCGAAGTCGTCGGCTATGGCCTGTCGGGCGATGCCTATCACGTCACCGCGCCGCATCCCGAGGGCAAGGGCGCCGAGAATGCGATGCGCATGGCGCTGCGCAAGGCGGGCATGGAGCCGTCGGACATCGACTATATCAACGCGCACGGCACCTCGACCATGGCGGATACGATCGAACTGGCCGCCGCCAAGCGCGTGTTCGGCGACGATCTGTCGGGCGCGTCGATGTCGAGCACCAAGTCGGCGATCGGCCATCTTCTGGGCGGCGCCGGTGCGGTGGAGAGCATCTTCTGCATTCTCGCGCTGCGCGACCAGATCGTGCCGCCGACGCTGAACCTCGACAATCCCGATGAGGGGACCGAGGGCGTCGATCTGGTGCCGCACACGGCCAAGAAGCGGGAAGTCAAGGCGGTGCTGAACAACTCGTTCGGCTTCGGCGGCACCAATGCTTCGCTGGTGATGAAGGCGATCTAATCCGTCCAACCACCGTTCGTGAGGGGCGGGGTCGTTGTGTCTTGGGGGATTCCCGTGGCCTTGGACTGCGCTCAGGCCGAACGGCGGTGGTTCGCCCCCATCCCTTGTGTTTCGCCCAATGCCCAAACTTCCGTTCAGCCTGAGCGGAGTCGAAGGCCACGGGATAAGGGGTGAGGTCAAGGCGTGCACTTCGACTTCGCCCAGTGCGAACGGAGGGCGGCAATGGAATTCCAACCCCGGCACCGACCGGGTCGGC
>NZ_JBNNOB010000143.1:0-8860 GCF_050274375.1 Sphingomonas sp. NPDC019816 | reverse complement strand
TGGCACTTTGTATTTGTTAGCCTGACGCCATACGGTTTCAGACTGTGGCTGAACACCACCAACAGCACAGTAAACCATTACCGCGCCATCCAGCACACGCATGGAACGTTCTACTTCGATGGTGAAGTCAACGTGCCCTGGGGTGTCGATGATGTTTACGCGATGCGGTTCGAACTGCTTGGCCATACCAGACCAGAAAGCAGTAGTCGCTGCAGAAGTGATGGTAATACGCCGACGCGCGGGCAGGGCAGGGGGCCAAGCCCGCCTCGCTTGGCCGCTACAAGGCGTCGATCGCCAAGATCCATCAGCTGCTTGATCTCAAGGATCCCACCCAGGCTGATCTCGTGAAGCTGCGGCTACGCGCGATCCGGCGCGAGAAGGGCACCGCGCAGGCTCAGGCGCGTCCCTTGCGCTTCAAGGGGCCAGTGCGAGACGTGGAGCGCGACAGTCCTCGCGGACTGAATGTGCGAGCTTTGCTGGAGGCGTGCGCGGGCGATCTGCCAGGCCTGCGGGACCGAGCCCTGTTGTCGGTGGCCTATGACACGGGGCTCCGTGCATCGGAGCTCGTCGCAATCAGCATCAATGACATTCTCGAGGCGCTTGATCCCGAAGCGCGCCTCCTCGCCATCGCGCGAAGCAAAGGCGATCAGGAGGGCGAGGGAGCCACAGCCTATTTGTCGCCCCGCTCTGTGCGGGCTGTCGCGGCGTGGAGAGAGGCCGCTGGGATCGACGCGGGGCCGTTGTTCCGGCGGGTGCAGGTACGGCGCTACAAAGCGCGGGCGGCTGTGAAGGGTCGTTCGATCGACAGCATCTCGGGCCGTGAGACTTGGGATCTGCGCAAGACGCTGTCCAAGCCCGCTGTGAAGGCGCGGGTCGAGTATGACATCGGCGCCGCGGCGCTCCATCCGGGATCGATCGGCCCGATCTGGCGGGCAATCATTCAGCGTGCGTTCGATCGCGGCGCATTGGGCGACCTTACCGCTGACGATCTGGCCCGACTGCTGAAGGGAATAAGCGCTCATTCGACGCGGGTGGGTCTTAATCAGGACCTGTTCGTCGCGGGCGAAGATTTGGCCGGGATCATGGACGCGCTGCGCTGGAAAAGTCCCCGCATGCCGCTCGCCTATAATCGTAATTTAGCGGCCGAAGCAGGAGCGGTTGGTCGCCTGTCTCGCAAGCTGGAATGACTGAGTTTGGGACAGTGCTGCCGTTCCAAATTGATAGATCGGATGGCAGCTCCTGTCTGGAGCCGACATACATCGTTTGCCTGACTGGCATCACAGATCGGCAGAAAGTGGGCCGATTGTTGACCGTCCTCTTTTGGGGAGAAATCGGCTAAAGCTGCCGTCAAGCAGCTGACTCTTAATCAGCGGGTCCTAGGTTCGAGCCCTAGTGCGTCCACCACATTTCCCTTTTTCGTAAATCAGATACTGAGCTTGCGAGATCGGGCTATTGAGAGCATTTTTTTTGCTAAGCAGCTCTCTAGGTAGCAGAGCGCTAATTCGGCGCTGCAGTGCAGTGAACGGTTCATGGCCTGCGCTCTGTCGAACTGAGCTTGAGCGAGTAATCGGCTCACCTTCCCGCCAGCGGCGCACGCTGGGATGGCAGCTCGGAAACTCAGGCAGCGCGGTGTCGTGCTGACAGCTAGGCCGCCCGAGCGCCCGATGGACAAGAATGACGCCCTTGGCTGGATGCCCTGCCAGCTCGGATACGCCCCATAGACGGTAAGAACGGTCAGACGGTTATTCGTGGAGGCTAAGAGCAGATTGGGGCCAGGGGCGCGATAGGCCTGGTGCTCGAACCGTCAGTCGCGCAGCACCCGCTCGATAGCGGTGTCGACACTGGTCCGATCACCGCACCGCTGAGCGCCTACCGCCGATCCGGTTTGCGTTCTGTTCCTTCGAGCGATAATATCGTCATCTGACGCTAAAGCATCTCGAGTGGACGGCGGTCGCGTGGCCTGGGAAATTCCGCATCGAGTGTCGCAATGTCGGCGTCGGAGAGCACGATATCTGCGGCCGCGCGGTTCTCCCGCACATGTGCAATCGAACTCGCTTTCGGGATGGCGATGACGCCATCGTGCCGCAACGTCCAGGAGAGTGCCACTTGGGCAGGGGTTGCACCGACCTCGGCTGCGATCTTCTCGAGTGCGGGATGGCTTGAAAGTCGTCCCTGCTCGACGGGACTATACGCCATAACCGGTATGTTATGCTCGGCGAGCCACGGCAGCAGGTCCAATTCGGGGCCTCGCCGGACCAGATTGTAGAGGATCTGATCGGTCACGCAGCCATCCCCGACGGCAGCGATAAGCTCGTCCATATCGTCGGTATCGAGATTGCTGACACCCCAATGCCTGATTTTCCCCGCTGATTTGAGCGCCTCCAATGCCTCCACAGTCTCAGCGAGCGGCACCGATCCCCGCCAATGGAGCAGGTAGAGGTCCAGCCGGTCGGTGCCGAGCCGCTTCAGGCTCGCCTCGCATGCATCGGCAAGGCGGGAGCGCGATGCGTTCTGCGGATATGCCTTGCTGACGAGGAACAACTGGTCGCGAACGCTGCCCAGCGCCTCGGATATCAGCGTTTCCGCCGCACCATCGCCGTACATTTCGGCGGTATCGATGAGCGTCACGCCCAGTTCGACACCGGCGCGTAGCGTGGCGATCTCATCGGATCGGCGCTCGGCACGTTCGCCCATCTTCCAGGTGCCTTGACCCAGTGAAGGAACCACTTCCCCGCCGGGCAATGTCACGTGTTTCATGTGCTTTCGTCCTATGAGATGAGTTCGACTGTTCGGTCGGGGGGCAGATTGGCAGATGACCACCATGAAACGATCATATCGCGGCCGGCCATCGATCGAGCGCCATTTTGGCGATGGAGAGCAGTTCGTTGATCGTAGCGCCGTCGCGCGCCTGAACGGACATGCCTTCCATGACCGTATTGATGAATTTGCCTAGCACGGCCGGATCGGTGTTGGCCGCAAGCTCGCCCTGCGCGGCGCCGCGTTGCAGACGCTCGATCAGGAGGGCCTCCGCCGCGATCCGCTTGTCGCGCAGCAGGCATTCGATGGCGGCGGACGCCGGCGAAACGGCTGCCGCTGCCGAATACATGAAGCAGCCGGCCGGCGTTCCAGGTTCCGAGAATGATGACGCCGCTCGTTCCAGCAGGCCTTTGACGGCTTCGTAGGTGGACAACGCCGGATCGTTGATGGGTGCATAGAGGTGGACGCTGAACGTCGCGGCGTAACGTTCGATCACCGCCGCAAACAGCCCCGCCTTGTTGTCAAACGCTGCATAGAGACTGGCGGCGGCGACGCCAGTCTCCGCCACCAGATCGGCCATCGATGTCGCCTCGTAGCCGCGCTGCCAGAACAGCCGCACCGCCTTGTCGAGCGCAGCGTCAGTGTCGAACACACGAGGGCGACCTGCGCGGCGACGGGCTTTCGTCTCTGTCATCTCTGATGCACGATATGGAACGATCGATAAATAATATCTTGAAACGGGTGGTCCGCTCCCTTACAGAACGATCATTAAATAATCAAGGAGTCTCCAATGAGCCGCATCGTCCGTATCCACGAATATGGCGACGCCAGCGTCCTCAGGATTGAAGATGTGGCAGTCCCCGCTCCCGCGGCCGACGAAGTGCAGATCGCGGTGAAGGCGATAGGCATAAACCGCGCCGAGGTGATGTTCCGCAACCATGCCTACCTTCAGGAAGCCGAGTTCCCGAGCCGCCTTGGCTATGAGGCTGCCGGCACTGTCGTTACGGTCGGCGCCGACGTTACCGGGTTTGCGGAAGGCGAAGCCGTCAGCGTCATCCCCCCGCTCGATATCGCGCGTTGGGGCACCTATGGCGAGGTCGCCAACGTGCCCGCCCGCCTCGTCGTCAAGCATCCGGCGGCGCTGTCGTTCGAGGAAGCGGCGGCCGTGTGGATGCAGTATGTCACCGCCTGGGGTGCACTGGTGGAGCAGGCGAAACTCGGCGAGGGCGATTTCGTCATCGTCACAGCTGCCTCCAGCAGCGTCGGCCTTGCGGCCTTCCAGATTGCGCGGATGGTCGGCGCGACGGTAATCGCGACGACGCGTACCGGCGCCAAGCGCCAGGCCCTGATCGATGCCGGTGCGCATCATGTCGTCGCGACCGGGGAAGAGGACCTGGTAGCGAGGGTGATGGAGATAACCGATGGTCAGGGTGCGCGCGTGGTGCTCGATCCGGTCGGAGGCCCGTCGTTCGAGCCGCTGACCGAGAGCATGGCACGCGGCGGCATCCTGCTCGAATATGGCGCGCTCAGCGGCGAACCGACGCCGTTCCCGTTGTTCTCCGTGCTGGGCAAGAGCCTCACGCTCAAGGGGTATCTCTACAGCGAGATCGTCTCGGACGATGCCGCCCTCGATCGCGCCAAGGCGTTCATCGTGGCGGGTCTGGAATCGGGCGCGCTCAAGCCGCGGATCGCGCGCACTTTCCCGCTCGACGCCATCCAGGACGCTCACCGCTTCCTCGAATCGAACGACCAGATCGGCAAGGTCGTCGTTACGGTCTGACCGGCATACCGGGGGAGTGAGCGATCGCTCCCCCACGAATTTGCGCTGACGCAACGGCCTCGCACCAGCAATCAGTTTAACTCAACGAGGGTATCCCAACATGAAATCTCGCGCCGCTGTAGCCTTCGAGGCGGGCAAGCCACTCGAAATCGTCGAGATCGATGTCGCCCCACCCCGGAAAGGCGAAGTCCTCATACGGGTGACGCACACCGGTGTGTGCCACACCGACGCGTACACGCTGGCGGGGAGTGATCCGGAGGGTGTTTTCCCGGTGGTTCTGGGCCACGAGGGCGCGGGCATCGTTGTCGAGGTCGGTGAAGGCGTCACCAGCGTCGGGCCGGGCGATCACGTGATTCCACTCTATACCGCCGAGTGCGGCAAGTGCGACTTCTGCCTGTCGGGCAAGACCAACCTGTGCGTCGCTGTCCGCGAAACGCAGGGCAAGGGCTTGATGCCCGATGGGACCACCCGCTTTTCGTACAATGGTCAGCCCCTCTATCATTACATGGGCTGTTCAACCTTCAGTGAATATACTGTCGTCGCCGAAGTCTCGCTCGCCAAGATCAATCCCGAGGCAAACCCCGAACATGTCTGCCTGCTCGGCTGCGGCGTCACGACCGGCATCGGCGCAGTCCACAATACCGCCAAGGTCCAGCCCGGAGACTCGGTCGCCGTGTTCGGCCTCGGCGGCATCGGCCTCGCGGCGATTCAGGGTGCGCGCCAGGCGAAGGCGGGTCGCATCATCGCCATCGACACCAATCCGTCCAAGTTCGAGCTGGCACGCCAGTTCGGTGCGACCGATTGCATCAACCCCAAGGACCATGACAAGCCCATCCAGCAAGTGCTGATCGAGATGACGGGCTGGGGCATCGATCACACCTTCGAGTGCATCGGCAACGTCCACGTCATGCGCGCCGCGCTTGAATCAGCGCACCGTGGCTGGGGTCAGTCGATCGTGATTGGCGTTGCCGGCGCGGGCGAGGAAATCTCCACCCGCCCATTCCAGCTCGTCACTGGCCGCGTATGGAAGGGGTCCGCTTTCGGTGGCGTCAAGGGACGGACACAGCTCCCCGGCATGGTCGAGGACGCGATGAGAGGCGATATCGATCTGGCCCCATTCGTAACCCACACGATGGGTTTGGAAGACATCAACGAGGCCTTCGAACTGATGCACGAAGGCAAGTCGATCCGCACGGTCATTCACTACTGACCCGCCGATCCGAAGCGGCCGAGGCGCTCGGATCGACAACTCGGCCGTCATCATGGCCCGACCCCGGCCATGATGACGCGCGCTCTGGCAAATGGGCAACGCGTCGCGATGCGGTAAAAAGCGCCGAAGTGCGGTCGTTACATGCCGACAGCGGCACAAACCAGGGCCGCCTGGCCCGGGCGCTTACCAGCGGAGTGTGTGGCCTCGTCGCGCGACCCCACGGGAAAAATGGTTTTGTCGTTACCTTTGTCTAATGCTGGAAAAATATTTCGAAGGTGCCGAATATCGGGCCAGCCTGGCCGTTGGATGTATTGATTCGGAAATGCATTCATCTGTTACCCGACTGTGATGAACCACGGGCCGCACGGGCGTATAGGGCAGGAAGACTGAATTGAAGAGCAAGGATATTCACGCGACCACACCGGCCACCGATCATGGGCATAGGGGGCCGCCCGCTTGCGTGCAGGTTCGCGGCGCGCGCCAGAATAACCTCAAAAATATTGACGTCGATGTACCGCGCGACGCCTTCGTGGTGTTCACCGGCATATCGGGCTCGGGCAAGTCATCGCTCGCGTTCGGCACCCTTTATGCCGAAGCCCAGCGGCGTTATCTGGAATCGGTTGCGCCCTATGCCCGTCGCCTGATCGACCAGGCCGGCGTGCCGGAGGTCGACGCGATCGACGGTTTGCCGCCTGCGGTCGCGTTGCAGCAGCAGCGCGGCTCGGCCAACGCACGATCCTCGGTCGGCAGCGTGACGACTCTCTCCAGCCTGGTTCGGATGCTCTATTCGCGCGTCGGCGAATATCCGCGCCATCAACCCATGCTCTATGCGGAGGATTTCTCCCCCAACACGGTGGCGGGGGCCTGTCCGACCTGTCACGGCATCGGGCGCGTATATGACGCGACCGAAGAGACGATGGTTCCTGACGACAGCCTCACCATTCGCGATCGAGCGATCGCCGCCTGGCCGGCCGCCTGGCATGGCCAGAACCTGCGCGATATCCTCGTTTCGCTCGGCTATGACGTCGATACGCCGTGGCGCGACCTGCCGAAAAAGGATCGCGACTGGATCCTCTTCACTGAAGAGGCGCCGACGGTGCCGGTCTATGCGGGCCTGACGCCCGAACAGACCCGGACGGCGCTCAAGCGCCGCATGGAGCCGAGCTACCAGGGCACCTTCACCGGCGCGCGCCGCTATGTGCTGGAAACCTTCGCCAACACTAAAAGCGCGCTGATGAAGAAGCGCGTCTCGCAATATATCATCGGCCGCGATTGCCCGACCTGCAACGGCAAGCGCCTGAAGCGCGAAGCCCTGTCGGTCAAATTCGCCGGCCTCGACATTGCCGAGTTCGGCGACCTGACGGTGCTCAAGCTGAAGGACTTGCTGATCCCCGTCGCGCATGGCGAATATGGGGCAGTCTCCGCCCCCTCAAAGGGCCATGTTCTGGAAAAAGCGGCCCGCGATGCAGCGGTCGAACAACGGGTTGCCGCGGGCGGCTCTGCGCACAAGAGCGCGCCCGACGTACGCCGCACGCCCAATCTCTCCGACGAGAAGCGGATCGCCGCCCAACGCCTTGCCTGCGAATTGATCGAGCGGCTAGAGCCGCTGATCGATCTTGGCCTTGGCTACATTTCGCTCGACCGCAGCACGCCGACGCTCTCCTCCGGAGAGCTGCAGCGCTTGCGGCTTGCCACGCAATTGTCGTCACAGCTTTTCGGCGTGGTCTATGTGCTTGACGAGCCTTCGGCAGGGTTGCACCCGGCAGATGGCGAAGCCTTGCTCACCATCCTCGAGCGTCTCAAGGCGGCGGGCAACTCCCTGTTCGTCGTCGAACATGATCTCGACGTGATCCGCCGCGCGGAATGGCTCGTCGATGTCGGGCCAGGAGCCGGAGAAAAGGGCGGTGAAGTCCTCTACAGCGGGCCGATAGAGGGGCTTGCCGACGTCGAGACTTCGATCACCCGCCGCTACCTGTTCGCAGAGCCGCTCCGCAGTGAGCGCACACCGCGCGATCCCAAGGCATGGCTACGCCTGGAAGGGATCAGGCGGAACAATCTCCATGGTCTTGACGTCGAGTTTCCCATCGGCTGCTTCACCGCTGTCACCGGCGTTTCGGGATCGGGCAAATCCAGTCTTGTCAGTCAGGCGCTGCCCGAGCTCGTCACGGAACACCTCGGCGGCTCCCCCGCGGCCGAGGAGGAGGATATCGATCCGCTGCTCGATGTTGCGCAGAACGACACTGAAGGACGCATTGTCGCAGGCATGGAGCATGTTCGCAGGCTGGTGCGGGTCGATCAGAAACCGATCGGCCGCACGCCGCGCTCGAACCTATCCACCTACAGCGGCATGTTCGACCATGTGCGACGGATCTTCGCTGATACGCCGCTCGCCCGCCGGCGGCATTACAGCCCGGGAAGGTTCTCGTTCAACGTCGCGCAAGGCCGGTGCCCTGTGTGCGAGGGCGAGGGATACGTCATGGTGGAGCTGCTGTTCCTGCCGAGCGTTTTTGCCCCGTGCTCGACCTGTCATGGCTCTCGCTACAACCCGCAAACGCTCGAAGTCGAATGGAACGGGCGCAATATCGCCCAGGTGCTCGAACTGACTGTCGACGATGCGTGCGATTTCTTCGCTGGCGAGGCATCTGTGATGCGCTCGCTCGACGTGTTGCGGGAGATCGGTCTTGGCTATCTGAGGCTCGGTCAGCCGGCGACCGAGCTGTCTGGCGGGGAGGCGCAGCGCATCAAGCTGGCGACTGAACTGCAACGCGCTCAACGCGGCAACACGATCTACATCCTCGACGAGCCAACTTCGGGGCTTCACCCCTCCGATGGCGATCGGCTGATGCAACACCTGCAGGGCCTCGTAGACGCCGGCAATACCGTCGTAGTCGTCGAACATGACATGCGCGCCATCACACAGGTCGACTGGATCATCGACCTGGGACCGGGGGCCGGGGAAGATGGAGGCCGTATCGTTGCCAGCGGCGTCCCTGGCGTCGTTGCGGAAGCGGAAGGCAGTCTGGACTTGCCCCGGAAAAGTGGAGAGTTCCCTTGAGGTGAAAGGCGAACTCGATGACGAAGCAGCGACGTTTCACGAAGGAATTCGAGGAGGA
>NZ_JBNNOB010000142.1:0-9134 GCF_050274375.1 Sphingomonas sp. NPDC019816 | reverse complement strand
GGATGCCGCAGGTGCCGCATCCCCTGCGCCGCGAACGCGCCGCGGCCTTGCGCGAGGCCGCCGCCCGCCGCCGCCGCGACTGGCTGGCGACCCAGGTCGGCCAGACCCGCGACGTGCTGGTCGAGCGACCCGGCACACGCGGCCATGCGCCCGACTTCGCCGACATTCATTTTTCCCCCGCCACCGAACCGGGCAGCATCGCCCGCGTTCGGGTCACGGCGGCGACCGAAACCCATCTGATCGGACAATTGGTATGAGTTCTTCCTGGCACGAAAAGCTGCTCGGCGGTTTCCGTCGCACCTCGGACCGGCTGGTCGGCAATCTCGCCGGTCTCGGCACCGCACGGCTCGACGACGACACGCTCGACGAAATCGAGGAAGCGCTGATCGCCTCCGATCTTGGCCCCGAAACGGCGGGCCATATTCGCACGCGGCTGGCCGAGGGCAGCTTCGAGCGGAATATGGAGGACCTCGGCATCCGCCTGGTCGTCGCCGAGGAGGTCGAGAAGGCGCTGGCCAAGGTCGCCACGCCGCTGGAGATCGACGCCTTTCCCCGGCCGCAGGTGATCCTGGTCATCGGCGTCAATGGATCGGGCAAGACGACGACCATCGCCAAGCTGGCGCATCTGTTCATGGAGCAGGATTACGGCGTGATGCTGGCGGCGGGTGACACCTTCCGCGCCGCCGCCATCGGCCAGCTCGCCACCTGGGCCGAGCGGGTCGGCGTGCCGATCGTGTCGGGCAAGGAAGGCGGCGACGCGGCGGGCATCGTCTATGAGGCGGTGAAGCAGGCGACCGCGACGGGCATCGACGTGCTGATCGTCGACACCGCCGGGCGCCTCCAGAACAAGCGCGAGCTGATGGACGAGCTGTCGAAGATCCGCCGCGTGCTCGGCCGCCTCAACCCCGAGGCGCCGCATGACATCCTGCTGGTGCTCGACGCGACGACGGGTCAGAACGCGCTCAACCAGATCGAGGTGTTCAAGGACGTCGCGGGCGTCACCGGCCTGGTCATGACCAAGCTGGACGGCACCGCGCGCGGCGGCGTGCTGGTCGCGGCGGCCGAGAAATACGGCCTGCCCATCCACGCCATCGGCGTCGGCGAGGGCATGACCGACCTGCGCCCCTTCGACGCCAACGAGGTCAGCCGGATCATCGCCGGGATCGAGGGAGGCCGCAAATGAGCGCGTCCGATAAGGAAGCCGGCCCCGCCCTGAAGGCGGGAATCGAATATGGTCCGTTGATCCTGTTCTTCCTGGTCAATTTCCTGGCACCGCTGGGGGCGCTGACCCGCGTGCTGGTCGCGACCGGCGTCTTCATGGCGGCGACCGTGGTGTCGATGATCGTCAGCCGGATGAAGCTGGGCCGCATCTCGCCGATGCTCTGGCTGTCGGGCGCGCTGGTCGTCGTGTTCGGCGGGCTGACCCTGTATTTCCACGACGAGCGCTTCATCAAGATGAAGCCGACCATCGTCTATGCGATGTTCTCGGCGATGCTGTTCTTCGGCCTCGTCACCGGGCGCCCGCTGATCCAGATGGTGCTGGGCAGCGTCTATTCGGGCCTGACGCCCGAGGGCTGGCGCAAGCTGACCCGCAACTGGGCGCTGTTCTTCGCCTTCATGGCGGTACTGAACGAGGCGGTGTGGCGCAATTCGACCTGGGATTTCTGGGTCGGGTTCAAGCTGTGGGGCGCGATGCCGCTGACCATCGGTTTCGCCATCGCCAATATCCCGATGCTGTTGAAGCACGGTCTGAATACGGACGCCGCCAAGGTCGACGAACCGCCGGTGGAGTGATCCTCCACCGGCCCCGTACCATATCGTCCCGCGCTATAGCTTGCCGCTCAACGCCAGCGCTTTTTGCTTCTCCTCGGCGGTCATCCGCGCCTCGACCGCCGCCATCGCGGTCGCGGCCTGCTCATTCCCCCGCGCCGCCGCGACCTTCAGCCAGGCCCAGGCGCGTGGCAGGTCGCGATCGCCGCCACGACCATTGGCCAGAAGCGCCGCATAGTTGAACATGCCGTCCGGGTTGCCGTCCTGCGACGCCAGTTCGAACCAGCGGCGCGCCGTGGTCTCGTCGCGCGGCACGAACGTCCCCGTCTGGTAGTAATGGCCGACCGCAACACGCGCCTCGGCCGATCCGCTCAGCGCCGCCTTGCGATACAGGCCGAACGCCACTTCGCGGTCGGCGGGAACGCCCTCACCGCGTTCATAAGCCCTCGCCAGTGCATAGGCGGCATCCGGGTCGTCATGCTTCAGCGCTTCGCGATACCAGGCGATCGCGCGGGGCAGATCGACGGCGATCCCGTCATCGCCGTCATGCAGCATATCGCCCACCGCCGTTTGCGCGGAGGCCAGATGGCGCTTGGCGCCACGCTCGTAGTCCGCGAAGGCGGCCTTCGGGTCACGGGGCATGCCCAGTCCGAAATATTGGATATCGCCGAGCACTTTATAGGCCGCGACATGGCCCACATATGCCGCCCGCCGGTACCAGCGGCACGCCTCATTCATATCGACTGTCGTACCGTAAAGCCCCTGACGATAGATCGCGCCCAGCATCATGGCGGCCTCGCCCGAGGCGGTATTCATTTCGGGGCGGGCAGGATCGAACACGGGCTGATGCAGCCGCTCGACATAATTGATAAGCGCGGCGCGCTTCAGCGACTTGATGGCGCGATCAGTCTCATCGCCCTTGCCGAACCCGGCCAACAACAATTTGCCTACGAACAGCGCTGCTTCATCTCCGCCATTATGATCGGTCAGGCCGCGCGCAGCTTCCTCGAAATAGGGAAGCGCTTCGGCATAGCGCCCCTGTTCGAACAGTGCGAAACCCATGGGGAGCGACTTGTCGCGCATCGCAAATTCTGCAGCGGCGATATAAGGATCGCGCGCCATTACCGATGATGCCGATCCCCGAGTCAATTCGCTGGATCCGCGCATCAATTGCACGCAGGTCAAGGTCGCCGCCTGCGTTGCAGAAAGCGCCGCCTGACCATAGGCTTGCGCGCGTTGGGCCCCGCCCTCCCCTCCCTCAAATCCACCGGGTAGCGCGCCCGCTTCCACCCTTACGGAGGGATCGGCGGCGAACAGCGCAATGTTGCCGCCCATCGGCAGGCCAAATCGCGTATTGCCCAGATCGGGAAGCGGAGAGCCGGCAGGAACCTTCGGCGGCGCCTTATAATCCGGGTTGCGCGGCATGCGCGTGGGCTGCACGACCGGCGGCAATATAGGTGGCTCTGCCGAGGTGCCAGGCATGCCCTCGCGGGACGCCGAAGACTGGCTCCGTAGCGCCATGGCATAACGCGGCATGCGCGCGATGACCGAGCAGATCGCCCATTTCGGTGCCTCGGCTGCCGGCAGCCGTTTTCCCTGAACCACGATGGTGTTGTCCGTGCCGCTGTCCGCCGCCGCATCGTCCCTAGGCTTGGGCGCTTGCTCCGCCGTAGCCGTCGCGACCCTGGCATCCGGTGACTTGGCGGCAGTGGAGACCGACGCGCCCGTTTGCGCGATCGCCGGATGCAGGGCAATGAAGGATAAGCCGATTGTAGCGATACCATTGAGAAGGCCGCTACGTGCCAAATGCCTTGACCGCACCCTCATCTCCCATTCGCTCGTCATCGACCGGCTTTATCACCGCGCCCCAGCCGCCACCTTTTACAACATCTTATTCCGAGAGAAAAGTATTGGCCATGCTCGACTTGAATAAGGGCATTACATTAAAGGCATCACCCACAAACAACTTAATATTCACCTCTAATCTTAAGCACTTCGCCGACAAAATGAAGGGGAATGAAAAAAGGGCGGCCCCTTCGGAGCCGCCCTTTCCCTATCCGAAACGGACGTCGGCGAGGTTATGCGACCGCCGCCTCGTACCGGCGACCGGCCTCGTCCCAGTTCACGACGTCCCACCAAGCCTTCAGATAGCCCGGACGGTCGTTCATGTAGGTCAGGTAATAGGCGTGCTCCCACACGTCGTTACCCAGGATCGGCGCGCCCTTGTCGGCGACGACGTCCATCAGGGGGTTGTCCTGGTTCGGGGTCGAGGTGACCTTCAGCTTGCCCTCGGCATCCGCGATCACCCAGGCCCAGCCCGAACCGAACTGGCCTGCGCCCTTGGTGTTGAACTCGTCCTTCAGCTTGTCGAGACCGCCGAACGCCTCGATCGCTTGCGCAAGCTTGCCCGAGGGCTGGGTCGTGCCGGGCTTGGTCATGATCTTCCAGAAGAAGTCATGGTTCCAAAAGCCGCCGCCATTGTTGCGGACGGCGGCCGGGGCCGACGAGATGTTCGCCAGGATGTCCTCGATCGACTTGCCCTGAAGCGACGTGTCGGCCGCGACCGCTTCGTTCAGCTTGTTGGTATAGGCGGCGTGATGCTTGTCGTGGTGGAAGGTCATCGTCTCCTTGGAGATGACCGGCTCCAGCGCGTCATAGTCGTACGGGAGGGGCGGCAGTTCGAAAGCCATCGTCAATGCTCCTTTGGGGTTTGCCTGTGGCAACGCCGGGCGCCCCAAATGGCTCCCCCGAAGGAGTTACGCAACCGTTCCGATCAGATCGTGCCGACGAAGCGCATGGCGAAGCTGGTCGTAGGACAGGCCCAGCGCCTCGGCGGTGGTCCGCTGGTTGAAGCGGTTCTCGGCCAGCGCGCGGGTCAGCAGCTCGCGCTCGAAGCGGGCGACGCGCGACTTGAAGTCGGACGGCCCGACATCGCAGGCCGCCACCTCGTCGCCGTCGCTCACCGGCTCCGAGGAGGCGGGCGCGCTCCCCTGCTCGCTTTTCGCGGCGGCGGGCGACTGGCCCTGCGGGCGATAGGGCGAGCGGAACGGGTCGATCTCGATCGCATCGACCGGCCCTTCCCGGTCCCAACGATAGACCGCGCGCTCCACCACGTTGCGCAGCTCGCGGACATTACCGGGCCAGCGATGCTCCATCAGCGCATCGGTCGCCGCCGCGCCGAAACCGGGCCAGCTTTCCCAACCGATTTCGGCCGCCATGCGCCGCCCGAAGTGATTGGCGAGCACCATGATGTCGCTCTTACGCGCGCGAAGCGGCGGCAGCGTCACCACCTCGAAACACAGCCGGTCAAGCAGGTCGGCGCGGAATTGATGCGCGGCGACCTTGTCGGGCAGATGCTCGTTGGTCGCGGCCACGATACGTACATCGACGCGCAGGGGCCGCGACGAACCGATCCGCGTCACCTCGCCATATTCCACCGCGCGCAGCAGCCGGTCCTGCGCCGCCATCGACAACGTGCCGAGTTCGTCGAGGAACAGCGTGCCGCCATTGGCCTCCTCGAACCGCCCCGCTCGCGCCTTTGTGGCACCAGTAAACGCGCCCGCCTCATGCCCGAACAGTTCCGCCTCGATCAGCGTCTCGGGCAGCGCGGCGCAGTTCATGATGACCAGCGGCTGGTCCCAGCGCCCGCTCAGGCGGTGGAGACGTTCGGCGACCAGTTCCTTGCCGGTCCCACGCTCGCCGATGACCAGCACCGGACGGTCGAGCGCGGCGGCGCGGCTGGCCCGTTCCAGCGCATCCAAAAAGGCCCCCGACTGGCCGATGACCTGACTCGTCCGATCCATTCCCAACAGGTGGCGGATTTTCCCAACGCTTGGCAAGCGCGCAATCGTTGTCGGATCGCAACTATTTTCAAAACCCGCGGATTTTCGCCATTTTTGAAATTGGCACGGCTCCTGCAATGCTTCTGACATCCCGCCGATGCGCGGACCGAGACATAAAAGATCAGGGAGTTTCCACCATGTTCGCCACCACCTTCGCCCGCCAGATCGCCGCCATCGCCTGCACCGTCGTGATGAGCGCCACCTGCCTGATGGGTGCCCTCGCCCCCGCGCACGTCGCCACGACCCAGACTTCGGTTGCAGCGATCGAGGCGCCGATCGCATAATGAAGCCATTCGCCATCAAGGAGTATCCGATGGGCATTTTCTCCCGCACCCGCGACATCGTCGCCGCCAATTTCGCCGACCTGCTGGACAAGGCGGAAGACCCCGCGAAGATGATCCGCATGATCATCCTCGAAATGGAGGAGACGCTTGTCGAGGTGCGCGCCTCTGCCGCCCGCACGATCGCCGACCAGAAGGAAATCCGCCGCCACATCATGAAGCTGGACCAGCTTCAGGACAGCTGGACCGAAAAGGCCGAGCTGGCGCTGTCGAAGGACCGCGAGGACCTCGCCAAGGCCGCGCTGATCGAGCGCCAGAAGGCCGCCGACATGGCCGACCAGCTAAAGGCCGAAGTCCAGGTGCTCGACGATGCGCTGCGCGCGTCGGAAGAGGACATCGCCAAGCTGCAGAACAAGCTGCGCGAGGCGCGGACCAAGCAGAATGCGGTCCAGACCCGTCTGGAAAGCGCCAACAACCGCTATCGCCTGCGCGAAATGTGGAACGGCGCCAAGACGCACGACGCTTTCAGCCGCTTCGACGTGCTGGAGCGCAAGGTGGACGAGGCCGAGGGTCGCGCGGAAGCGCTGGGCTTGGGTTCGAACCCCAAGACGCTCGAGGACGAGATCGCCGAACTGCGCGCGTCCGACCGGGTCGACGCCGAACTCGCCGCGCTCAAGGCGCGCCTGAACAAGGGGGAGTGAGATGGAAGACATTGTCGTTCCCTTCATCGCCATCACTTCGATCTTCATTGGCCTGCCCTGGCTGTTCCTCCACTATATGACGAAGTGGAAGCAGGCGCCGAAGATCACCCATGAGGACGAGCAACTGCTCGACGAGCTCCACCTGCTAGCCCGCCGCCTGGAAGACCGCCTGAATACGGTCGAACGGATCGTCGCCGCCGACAATCCCGACTTCAAGCCCAGCCTGTCGCAGCCCGAATGGCGTCCCGAAGGCCGCCTCGGCCGCACCGACTATAGCCTCGATCGGAGGAATTGAGATGACCGCCAGCCGCACCCAATTCTACCTCGACAAGCAGAATGCCAAGTTCAAGGGCGTGTGTGCCGGGATCGCCGACTATACCGGCGTCGACGTGATGTGGGTCCGCGTCGCCGCGGTCCTGCTGACCGTCACCGGGGTCGGCATGCCCTGGGTGCCGCTCGCCTATCTGCTGATCGCCTGGATGGCGACGGCCAAGCCGATCGGCCTGTACCAGTCGGACGAAGACGCCAAATTCTGGCAGGGCGTGCGCAGCAATCCGCGCCGCTCGACCGCCGAGGTCCGCTCGAAGTTCCGCGACATCGACCGTCGCCTCGCCGATATCGAACTGCACTATACCAGCCGCAACCGCCAGCTGGCCGACGAGATCGACAGCCTGCGCTGAGACCGCGCTGACACATCAACTATCCTATGGGAGTATGGATTATGGCTTGGGGAGGACCGGGTTTCGTCCTGGCGATCATCGCGATGTCGACGATCGGTTGGGTCGTGACCACCTGGATCCGTGCGAAGCACGGCTACAGCCTGGAAAATGACTGGGGCGGCATGACGCACAAGAGCGACATCGCCGATGGCCGCAAGGTCGAATTGCTGACCGCCGAGAACCAGAAGCTGGTCGGCCAGGTCAGCCGGCTGGAAGAGCGGATCGCGGTGCTGGAGCGCATCGCCACCGATCCCGCCGAGCGGACCGCGCGCGAAATCGACGCGCTGCGCGATCGCTGAGGGAAGGGAACGATGAACGATATTGCTCTTCTGATCCCCATCATGGGCATCAGCTGCGGTCTGATCGCCATCATCGGCGGCGTCTTTCTCAAGCCCTGGTTCGCGCTACGTGAAAAGCAGCTGGCCACCGAAGCCTCGATGGTCGCGGAAAAGGCGGCACAATATGCCGCCCAGACCGAGCGGCTGGAGCAGCGGGTCCGGGTGCTGGAGCGGATTGTCACCGATCGCGGCCTGGCGCTCAGCGACGAGATCGATGCCCTGCGCATCGGCGGCGAAGCGCCCGCCCGCATCGAACACTGACATAAGATTTAGAGGGGAGTTACCGCTATGTCCGGCGGACAGTTCATGGTTGTTCTGATCGTCGCGATCGTCATGGTCGCCAGCATCTTCAAGGCCAAGCATCGCCGCTCGCCCGGCCTCGACATGGTCGAGCATCTGCGCAGCGAAGGGAACCGCGACACCCAGGCGCTGCGCGGCGAAATCCAGCAGCTGAAGGAGCGTATCCAGGTTCTGGAGCGCGTCATCACCGACGAGCGCAAGAGCATCGATCTCGACCGCGAGATCGAGCGGCTGCGCGACCGCTGACATCAAGCACGGAGACCGGGATCATGACCGATACCAATCTCTACATCGTCATCGCCACCGCCGGCCTGGCGGGCCTTGCGATGATCGTCACCGCCGGGCTTGCCGGCTGGCGCGGATGGTTGCAGCTGAAGAGCCGTGAGTTCGAGCGGGCGCATGACATGCCCTACCCGCCCGCCGGCTCTGCGGCGTCGCGCATCGAGATGGCCGACCTGAAGGAGCGTATCCGCAAGCTGGAAGCCATCGCCGCCGGGGTCGACCTCTGACGCCGCGCCGGGGATGGCGGGGGAATGGCCCTCCCCTCTCTCCCCGATCATGAGAGACCAGCGGCTTGTCGTGGACCAATGCACGGAGTAGCGGATCTGACCATGTCCGATCTTGCCGAAATCCGCGACGAATATGAATTCCTCGACGCCGACGATCGCTATCGCCTGTTGATCGACCTCGGCCGCGCGCTGGAGCCGATGCCCGAGGCGCTGAAAACCGACGCGACGCTGGTGCGTGGCTGTTCGGCCTCGGTCTGGGTCTATCCGACCAAAAGCGACGGCGACGGGCTCCACTTTCTGGCGGATTCCAACGCGGCGATCACCAAGGGCATCATCGCGCTCGTCCTGAAGACGGTGCAGGACAAGACGCCCGCCGAGATACTGGCGACCGACATCGAGGGCGAGCTGGCGCCGTTCGATCTGAAGAATCAGCTGAGTTCCAACCGGACGCAGGGGATTCCCAACATGATCGCGCTGATCCGGGAGACGGCTGGGCGGTATTGAGTTTGGGGTGCGGGCTCGGTGAGACCCCTTACCCTCCCCCATCCCCTCCCGCCTGCGGGAGGGGAGCGGCGAGAGGCACCCGCATGTTCTTTCCTCGATCGTTAGGCCAAGGGTAGGTTCAGTTGAAGCGCTTGCGGTGGCCAAGAAGCACGCCCCTCCCGCAAGCGGGA
>NZ_JBNNOB010000141.1:0-9138 GCF_050274375.1 Sphingomonas sp. NPDC019816 | reverse complement strand
TGCCGCGAACAGGATATCGGCGCGGTGCAGATCAACGAGGCGATCCAGCAGCTCGACAAGGTGACGCAGCAGAACGCGTCCGCCTCCGAGCAGATATCCTCCACCTCCGAGGAACTGGCCAGCCAGGCCGAGGAACTGCAGGAAAGCATCGCCTTTTTCGATGTCGGCAACGATGTCCGCGCGCCGGCCGGCCGCAAGCAGGCGCCCGTGCGCAAGCCCGCGGCGCCCGCCAGGAAGGACAAGCCGACGCATCGCCCCGGCTCGGTCGCCGAGCAGCAGGCGCGGGTCCGCGGTTTCGCGCTCGATCTGAGCAATGGCGGGCCGGACGGTGAAGACCTCGAATTCGGACGCGCGGCATGAACGCGGCGCGGATAGACCTTCAGGTCGTCGTGTTCGGCCTGGGCGACCAGGCGTTCGCGCTGCCGGTGACGGCGGTTCGCGAAATCCTGGACCATCGGCCGGCTTACCGGATGCCGGGTGCGCCGGCGTGGTTCCTGGGGCTGACCGATGTGCGCGGGGACTCGGTGCCGATGATCGACCTGCGCGTCCGGCTGGGGTTGATGGCGGCGGAGACGACGCTGGCGACCCGCATTCTGGTCGTCGACATCCCGGCCACACAGGGCGGCACGCCCGCCCTGGCGCTGGGGCTGGTGGTCGACCGGGTGCTGGACGTCAGCACCTTCACCCCCGACGCGATCGAGCAGTCGCCCGACATCGGCGGCCGTTGGCGCTCCGACCAGATCGAGGCGATCCTGCGGCGTGGTTCGGAATTCGTCGCGCTGCTCGATCCCGCCCGGCTGTTCGCCGCCGGTGACGGGGCCGAAGGGCTGCACGCGTTCGGCCTGGCGGCTTGAACCCCTCCTTGCCGGCCGCCGCCCGGGTGCGGTGGCCGGCCGATCTTCCACGGACAGCAGAGGAGCCGTCTTCTTGAGCAATCTCGCCCGTCAGACGGTTACGTCCGATGCGCTTCAGCGCAGCGATTTCGATCGGATCGCGGCCTATGTGTACCGCGAATGCGGCATCCGCCTGCCGCCGGTGAAGCTGACGATGATCGAAGGGCGGCTGCGTCGCCGGGTGCGCGCGCATGGGCATAGCAGCCTGAGCGATTATTGCGGCTGGCTGTTCGACGCCGACAATCTGGCGACCGAGCGCGAGCATCTGTTGAACGCGGTCACCACCAACAAGACCGATTTCTTCCGCGAGCCCAAGCATTTCGATTATCTGGTCGGCACCGTCCTGCCACAGCTGCGCGAGACGGGCGCCGGCCGGTTGCGGGTGTGGAGCGCGGCCTGCTCGACGGGGGCGGAGCCTTATACGCTGGCGATGCTGCTCGATGCCTATGCCCGCGATCATCGCGGACCCGAGTTCGGTATCCTCGCCACCGATATCGACAGCGAGGTGCTGCGCATCGCCCGGCGCGGCGTGTTTCCGGCCGCGATGCTCGATCCGGTGCCGGCGGGCTTGCGCGCGCGCTATGCGATGCGCGCCAACGATCCCCGGCGCAGCGAGATGCGGATCGTACCCGCGCTGCGGGCCGCGATCGGCTTTGCGCAGATGAACCTGATGGACGCGCGCTATCCCGTCGGCGACCCGATGGACATCATCTTCTGCCGCAACGTCCTGATCTATTTCGACAAGCCGACCCAGGAAAAGGTCGTGCGGCGGCTGGCCGATTGCCTGCGTCCCGGCGGCCTGATGTTCCTGGGCCATTCGGAGTCGATCACCGGCTTCGACCTTCCTCTCAAGCCGGTGGCCAACACCGTGTTCCAGCGGGTGTAAGCCGATGAAGAAAATCCGTGTGCTGGTGATCGACGACAGCGCCAGCGTCCGCCAGGCCATGACCGCGATCCTGTCCGCCGACCCCGAAATCGAGGTGATCGCCGCCGCCGCCGATCCCTTCGCCGCCGCCCGCTATATCCAAGACGAGGTGCCCGACGTCATCACGCTGGACGTGGAGATGCCGCGCATGGACGGCATCACCTTCCTGCGCAAGCTGATGGCGCAGCGGCCCGTGCCGGTCGTGATGTGTTCCTCGCTGGTCGAGGAGGGGTCGGAGACGTTGCTCCAGGCGCTGGAGGCGGGCGCGGTCGATGTCATCCTGAAGCCGCGCGTCGGCGTCGCCGACCATCTGGCCGAGGCGCATCTGATGATCCGCGAGACGGTGAAGGGTGCCGCGAAGGCGAGGCTGGGTGCGCGTCGCCAAGGGCGCGCCACCGCCCCGGCGCAGAAGCTGACCGCCGACGCCGTCCTGCCGCCGCCCACCGGCCGCGCGATGAGCCGCACGACCGAGATGGTGGTGTGCATCGGCGCCTCGACCGGCGGGACCGAGGCGCTGCGCGAGGTGCTGGAGGCGCTGCCCGCCAATTCGCCGGGCATCGTCATCGTCCAGCATATGCCCGAAAGCTTCACCCGCGCCTTCGCCCGGCGGCTCGACGGGCTGTGCCAGGTCGACGTCAAGGAGGCCGAGGACGGCGACACGGTGATGCGCGGCCGCGTACTGATCGCGCCGGGCGGCCTGCGCCACACCATGCTGGAGCGGCAGGGCGCGCGGTATGTGGTGTCGGTGCGCGAAGGGCCGCTGGTGTCGCGGCATCGCCCATCGGTCGATGTGCTGTTCCGTTCGGCGGCGCGCAATGCGGGCGCCAATGCGGTCGGCATCATCCTGACCGGGATGGGCGACGACGGCGCGCGCGGCCTTCTGGAAATGAAGCAGGCGGGCGCGCGCACCTTCGCGCAGGACGAGGCGACGTCGATCGTCTTCGGCATGCCCAAGGAGGCGATCGCGCGCGGCGCGGCCGACAAGATCATCCCGCTGGGCAGCGTCGCGCGCGAACTGCTCCACGCCACGGTCCGCTGACCGAAGGGGAACACCGCATGTTGATGGAACGGATCGGCCCCGAGGCACAGCTCCTCACCCCCGTGGTGGACCTGGCCGACCAGCTGCAAGGCCAGGTGAGCGGGTTGGAGGATGCCTTTCGCCAGACCGGCGAGACGCTGGCCGTCGCGATCGAGACGATCGACGGCATGGCCGGGGGCGTGGCGGAAATCCGCCGGTCGCTGTCGCCCGAAACGGCCGGGGCGGCGGTGGGCCGACTGCGCCAGGTCGCCTATCGCCTGACCGCGCTGCCCGTGATTCAACGCCGCCGCGCGGTGGAGGTCGAGACGCTGACCGGCCGCGCGCGCGAGCTGCGCCGCCTGTTGGAGGAGGTCGGCACCATCCTGACCTTGCTCGGCATTTACGGCATGAACATCAAGATCGCCTCGTCGGGCGAGGCGGCGTTCTTCAATTTCGTCGTCGGCATGGATGAAAAGCTGACCAGCGGCCGGCAGGAGTTGCATCACATCCAAAAGGAGCTCGACCAGTTCGGGCAGGTGGTCAACGATGTGCAGAAGGCCGATCGCCAGCTTGCCGCCGAATGCCTGCGGGCGGGCGAGGCGTTGCCGGCGGAACTGACCGACAACGCCAATGCCTTGCAGGACCATGTCGAGGCGGTGATGCGCATGACCGACGAGGCCGATGGCGTCATGCGCACCGTGCAGGGTGAGGTCGCGCGTATCCTGGGTGCGATCCAGATCGGCGACAGCGTGCGCCAGCGCGCCGAACATGGCATCGCGATCCTGCGCCGCGTCGCGATGCACGAGGGCGGCGTGCCGGTCGTCCCGACCGGCGCGTCGGCGCACATGGCGCGGTTGGTGGCGGCGCAGCTGACGGGCATGGCGGCGGATTTCGACCAGGAAATCGCCGAGATCGTATGCGCGCTGGAGCGGCTGGGGCCGCTGGCGGATACGCTGCGCGGCCTGCTGGAAACGCACGGTGACGATGACGGGCGGATCCTGACCCGCCTGGAAACCGGGATCGGCCAGCTCGGCCAGGTCACCGACCAGCTGTGCCAGGCCGATGCGCAGCTGGCCGAACTGACGGGCTTTGTCGGGCAGACGCTGGCCGACCTGACCAGCGGGCTGGCGCGCATCCAGAATATCGCGGTCAATGTCCAGGACATCTCGACCAATACCCAGCTGCTGTGCCGGCGGCATGGCACGCTGGGCCGTGCGGTGGCGGTGATCGCCAAGGAGGTGGCACCCTGCGCCAGTCGGCTCGACCAGCTGAGTATCACGGTCGGACAACTGATCGGCGTGCTGGCCGCGATCGATCTGGTCCAGGACGGCGGCACGGCGGACACGCGCGACGTGTTGCGCGACGCCCTGGCGGTGGTCAGTGGCGCCTGCGACACCTCCAATGCCGCCATGGCGCGGGCGGGCGGCGCCGCGCTGCGCATTGCCGCCTCGCTGGAGGCGACGGCCAGCGACCTGGCGCAGCAGCGCGGCTTCGTCGAAAGGCTGTCGCTGGCGGGGCATGCCCTGTCGCTCTACGCCGATCACGTCGCGCCGCGCACCGACGCCGGGCATGGCTTGAGCGAGGCGGACGAGGCCGCGCTGTACGAGCTGCTACCCTGGGCCGCGCGGCTGTACACCATGGCGTGCGAGCGCGACATTCACGCCGCGTTCCTGCTGCCCGGCATGGAGCCGGCGGCGCCGCCGGTCGCCGCCGTGACGTTCGACGACGATGATGACGGACTGTTCTGATCCCGCAGCGGCAACGCATGACGGCGTTTTCATGGTAACGTAGGAAGCCAATCCCGTTCGCCATCGTTTCGCTAGTGCAGCATAAGGCGGGGCCTCTGCCCCTTGCCACCAGCAAAGGGATGATGGGCATGGGTGAGACGGTAGCCGATCTTCTGAACCGAACCCTGGTCGAGGCCGGGGTTGAGCGCATCTGGGGCGTGACGGGCGACAGCCTGAACGCCTTCAACGACAGCCTGCGCAAATCGGGCGAGATCGCATGGATGCATGTCCGCAACGAGGAGGCGGGCGCTTTCGCCGCCGGGGCCGAGGCGGCGGCGACCGGCGCGCTGGCGGTGTGCGCGGGCAGTTGCGGGCCGGGCAACCTGCACCTCATCAACGGTCTGTACGACTGCCACCGCAACCGGGTGCCGGTGCTGGCGATCGCCGCGCATATCCCGTCGAGCGAGATCGGCCTGAACTATTTCCAGGAAACCCATCCCACCGAACTCTTCCGCGAATGTAGCCATTTCTGCGAGATGGTGCAGGACGCCAAGCAGATGCCCGAAATCCTCCACCGCGCGATCCGCACCGCGATCGGGCAGCGCGGGGTCGCGGTGCTGGTCGTGCCTGGCGATGTCGCCTTGCAGGCCGCGCCCGAGACCCGCGCGGTGCCCTTCCCGCCGCTGGCCGCGCCGCGAATCCTGCCCGATGACGGCGTGCTGGCGCAGGTCGCTGAACTGCTCAACGGGTCGAAGGCGGTGACGATGCTGTGTGGTGCTGGCACGGCGGGCGCGCATGACGAGGTGGTGGCGCTGGCCGCCGCGCTGAAGGCGCCGATCGTCCATGCCTATCGCGGCAAGGAATGGATCGAATGGGACAATCCCTATGATGTCGGGATGACCGGGCTGATCGGCTTTTCCTCGGGCTATCACGCCATGATGGACTGCGACACGTTGCTGATGCTCGGCACCGATTTCCCCTATCGCAACTTCTATCCCGAAAAGGCCAGGGTCGTTCAGATCGACCGCGATCCCGGTGCACTGGGGCGGCGCGTGCCGCTCGATCTGGGTGTCGTCGCCGATGTGCGCGAGGCGGCCCGTGCGCTGGTGCCGATGATCGCCGCCGATCGCGACGACCGCTTCCTGGACCAGGCGCGGGCGCATTATCGCGACGCGCGGAAAGGGCTGGACGACCTGGCCACCGCGCGCGAGGAGGACAAGCCGCTCCATCCCCAATATGTCGCCAAGCTGGTCGACCGGATCGCGGACGAGGATGCGGTATTCACCGCCGATGTCGGGACCCCCGCCGTCTGGGCCGCACGCTATCTGACGATGAACGGCAGGCGGCGGCTGATCGGGTCGTTCAACCATGGCTCGATGGCCAATGCGCTGCCCCAGGCGCTGGGCGTGCAGGGCGCGTTTCCGGGGCGGCAGGTGGTGTCGTTGTCGGGCGATGGCGGGCTTGCCATGCTGATGGGCGACATGCTGACCGCCGTTCAGATGAAGCTGCCGGTCAAGGTCGTCGTCTTCAACAATGCGACGCTGGGCTTCGTCGAGCTGGAGCAGAAGGCGGCGGGCTATGTCGATACCAATGTCTCGCTCCAAAATCCCGACTTCGCCACGATCGCGCGCGAAATGGGCTATCTGGGCGTGCGGGTGACTCGGTCCGACGCGCTGGAGGATGCGCTGCGTCAGGCCTTCGCGCATGACGGGCCGGCGCTGGTCGATGTCGTCACCGAAACGCAGGAGCTGATCGTGCCGCCCAAGATCCAGGCCGAGCAGGTCAAGGGCTTCAGCCTGTATGCGGCGCGCGCGGTGTTGAGTGGGCGCGGCGACGAGGTGCTGGAGCTGGCGCGGGCCAATATCTTCCGGTGACCTCGCCACCGGCCCTGCGGACCTGGATCGTGGCGCGGTGGCCGCTGGCCGATATGATCCGGTCGGTGGCGTTCGTGGCCCGGTGCACCGGCGCGGCGGTGGCCGCGCTGGTCATCGCGCAGGCGATGCAGCTGAACCATCCCGTCTGGGCCAGCGTCTCGGCGCTGGTGGTGTCGCAGGACAGGCTGGGCGACACCAACCGATCGCTCGCCTGGCGGGTGGCGGGTACGATGATTGGCATCGGGGTGGCGATCATCGTCGCGCTGGCGATGCCGAACGGCGGCGCCGTCGCGATGCTGGCGGTCGCGGTCGGCGTCACCTCGGCGATCGCGCGGCTGCGGTCCGAACTGCGGCTGTGCATGTGGACGGCGGTGATCGTCCTGCTGACGGTGCCCAGCGGCGGGTCGGTCCTGTCGGCCGCACTCGACCGCGCGCAGGAGGTTCTGCTCGGCGTGGCGATCGGTGCGGTGCTGCACTGGGCCGCCGATCGGCTGGTCTTCCGGCGGTAGGGGCCGGCCCCTCCACGCGATCACGCCCCCCGCTCGATCACGCATAGCGTCGTGAACGGGTGGAGCGGGCCGGCGCGTCGCCGTCAGGGCATCGGCGTCACCGTGATCCGGTCGACATTGGGGGCATAGCGCGAACGCAGCAGCACGCCCTTCCAGACATCCGAGGCATAGGTGCGGCCGTCCCAATTGGGCTGTTCCTCGCCCGCGATGCGGATCGTGTTGGCCCCGGCGCGCAAGGTGACGGGGACCGTCATCTCCCACCAGTTGTTGGCGTGGAAGCTGTTGGGGAAGGTCGCCAGCAGGGGCTTGGCGCCATTGACCGAAACGCGCGCGATCCGGGCCAGCGGGTCGGGATTATAGTGCGTCGCCTTGGATTGTTCGTCGTTGGAGAAGCGGATGGTCAGCGCATAGGTGCCCGCCTTGTCCGCCATGACGTTGGGGAAGGTCAGCGTGTTGCCGTTACCCGGCGCGCCGCCGATGTCGAAGACCGCACGGCCCCCGCTGGCCAGCGATGCCGCACCGATCCGCGCGGTGCCCGCGACCTGTGCCGCCTCCGCTTCGTAGCGGCGCGGGGCGGGGCCACGCTCGGGCGTGACGCGCAGACCGCGCACCGGTCCGGTGACGACGACCTTGTTGATCCCGCCGAGCAGGAACGCGCGGTCGCCGCTGACGGGACGCCCGTTGACGGTCATGCGGACCGGCCCGCCGGCCTCCGGGACCAGCCGCGCCAGGCCGTCCTGCGCACCGTACACCCAGAAGGTCGCCGTCCTGTCCTTCACCATGGCGTCCTGCACGTCATAGCGTGTCGTCACGTCCGCCGGATCGGCGGCGGTCAGGGCGATTCGATCGATCAGCGCATTGCCCCGCGTCTGGCGCGTGCCGTCCAGGCTGCGCGTGGCGATCGTCAGGACGTGACGCCCCTTGGGCAGCGAGACCATGGTGTCGACATGGTCGAGCACCGAGGGCTTGTAGCCCAGCGGCAGGAACAGCTCGGTCTCGGTCGCGGGCTTGCCGTCGACGCGCAGGAAGACGTTGGTCGGCCCCTGCGCCTCGGCCAGCGGGTCCTTGTTGAAGGTGCTGGCGAGCACGCGCAGGTCATAGCGGCCGGTACGCGGCACATCGACCGTGAAGTCGAGCGCGGCGTCCGCGCCCGTCTTGAACCCCTCGACCGAATAGCCGCCCGAGGTGTGGAACCGGCCGACGTCCTTGGGCGAACCCTGCAAGTCGCTCTTCTTCAGGCCGCTGCCGCGCATGGCCGCGTCTTCCGCCTCATAGCTCTGCCGCCAGGGCACGGAGACGGGGGCGGGCCGCGCCATCGCGCCCGGGCTCAGAACCAGTTCGTAGGCGGCTTCCTCACGCAGCGCGGGCAGGTCGCCCTTGCCGAAGGTCATTTCCACTCGGCCATCGCGCACTGGCAGGATGCGGTCGGCGATCACCTCGGGTGCTGACGCATCGCCCAGCTGGCCGGTCCAGCCGATCTCGCGGACCCGCGCACGCACCGTGGGGCCGAACATGGCGGGCACCTTGTCGAGCGCAATGATCGCGTCACCATTCTTGCCGCCGAACAACACCCGCGCCTGCCGACGGGCGGGGTCGAGCGTCGCCACGCCCTGCAAGGTATAGCTTTCGTCGGGATGCGGGGGCGTGACGGCCAGGGTGTGGCCGCTCATCGTGCCATAGGCGTTGAGCAGCCACCATTGGCCGTTGCCGCGATTGGCCTGGACGGCGGAATCGGAAAGATTGCCGTCGATATTCCAATAGGCGATGTCGGCATCGACCTTGGAATCCTCGATCGCCGCCACCCATTGCACCATCTGGCCGGGGACCGAGGTGTGGTAGTTATGGGCATATTCGTTGATGTTGACCGGCAGATGCTTGCCCTGCCACTTCGTGCCCGCGAACAGCTTGTCCTCCAGTTCGCGGTACCGGCGCACGCTGGCGCGCACCGCCGAAGGGTTGCTGAGTTCGTGCCAGGTGACGACGTCGGGCATCGTGTCCGCCGCGATGGCGTGGCGCAGGAAGCCCTCCACCTCGCGGTAGAGGATGCTGGTATTGGGACCGGCGATCCGTGCGCCCGGCAGTTCCTGCCGGATCATCCGCACCGCCCGGTCCCAGGTGTCGAACATGACCTTGGGGTCCTGCTGCCAGCCGACCCCGTTGCAGCTCTTGTCATGGTTGCCGAACATGTTCCC